>NZ_WUJP01000074.1 GCF_009806515.1 Geminicoccus flavidas
GGCGCAGGCAATGGCCGACCATCTGACCGAGGTGGCGGGCCTCTATTGGAACAAGGCAGGAAGGAAACGATGAGCGACGGGTTGGTGGTGATGGTCGAGTTTCGCCTGAAACCGGCCGCGGTCGACGAGTTCCGCACACTCGTCACCGCCAATGCCCTGGCCTCGGTCACGGACGAGCCCGGCTGTCGCCGTTTCGATGTGGTCACTTCGCCCGAGGATCCTACCGAATTGCTGCTCTACGAGATCTATGACGACCAGGCGGCGTTCGACCGCCACCTGGAGACGCCACACTTCTTGGCCTTCAAGGAGCGCTCCGCCGACCTGGTCGCGAGCTCCACGGTACGGCTGCTGGAGCTTGCCGAGCACTGCAAGCCGAGTTCGGGAGCCCCGCGATGAGCTACGCGACCATGCGCGAGCTGTGCGAGGATGCAGCACCGAAGTTCGGCCACTTCGTCGTCGAGTTCGCAACCCCCGGGATCGGCCATATCCTGAAGAATGCCGGCTGCGACTTCGTCCTGTTCGACTGCGAGCATTCCGGCTTCGGCTTCGAGACGGTGAAGTCGGCGGTCCGCTACCTGGAGGCGGCCCGCCTACCCGCCATCGTCCGGGTGCCGTCGCGCGAGTACCAGCACATCGCGCGCGCCATGGACATGGGGGCAGAGGGGATCATGCTGCCGATGGTGTCCACGCCCGAAGAGGCGCAGAGCATCATCGACGCGGTGAAATACGTGCCGGAAGGCAAGCGCGGCGTGGCGCTCGGCATCGCGCATGACGCCTATCGCGGCGGCGACGTGCTGGCCAAGCTGGCCGCCCAGAACCGGCGCTCGGTAGTGTTCGCCCAGATCGAGACCAAGGAGGGCGTCGACAACGCCGACGCGCTCGCCGCCATGCCCGGGATTGACTGCCTGTGGGTCGGCCATTTCGACCTGTCCTGCTCGCTGGGCGAGCCCGGCCAGTTCCAGAGCCGCACCTTCCTGGATGCGATCGACACGGTCGCTGCTGCCTGCCGCCGGCATGGCAAGCGGCTCGGCCGCCTGGTGCCGGACGTCGCGACCGGAATCGAGTATCACGGCAAGGGCTTCGACTTCCTCTGTTATGCCGGCGACGTCTGGACCTACCAGGCGGCGGTGAAGAGCGGGATCGACGGGCTGCGCGCGGGCTGCGTTCCGGCGTCTGCACCGGAAAAGCTCCAGAAGAAGAACGTCGAGAAGGGCAAGTGAGCATGGCCGACAAGTTCAGGGTGGCGCTTTCCTCCGACTTCCGGAAGGCGGACGGCTCGCCCACCTACCCCTCCTTCGACCTGTCGCCGCTGATCTCCGACCCGCGGATCGAGATCGGCTATGTTGACCCCGTGGACGGCGTGATGCCGGCCGAAGGGCTGGCGGGCTATGACGTTCTGATCCTGCTAGTGCCGAAGTTCACAGCCGCCAGCGTGCCGAAGGACGGAAGGCTGGCGGCGGTTTGCCGGTTCGGCGTGGGCTATGACAGCGTCGACGTCGGAGCCTGCACGGACAATGGCATCGCCCTGGTGATCACCCCAGACGGCATCCGGCGGCCGGTCGCCGTCTCGATCGTGACCTTCGTGCTGGCGCTTTCGCAGAAGCTCCTGATCAAGGACAGGATGACCCGCGAGGGGCGCTGGAACGAGCGTTCCGAGCACATGGGCATGGGCATCGTTGGGCGTACCTTTGGCCAGCTCGGCATCGGCAATATCGGTGCCGAGGCGATCCGGCTGCTCAAGCCGTTCGAGATGAAGGTCATCGCCCACGACCCCTATGCCGACCCGAAGCTCGCGGCCGAGCTGGGCGTGGAGCTGGTGGGCTTCGACGAGCTGTTCCAGCGCTCGGACTTCGTCTCGGTGTCGGTGCCGCTGTCGGAGGCGACCCACCACATCGTCAACGAGCGGGCGCTCAAGCTGATGAAGCCCAGCGCCTATCTGATCAACACCTCGCGCGGTCCCACGGTCGACCAGAAGGCGCTCTACTGGGCCCTGGTGGACGGCACCATTGCCGGCGCCGGGCTGGACGTGTTCGAGGTCGAGCCGGTGCCGGCCGACGAGCCGATCCTCCAGCTCGACAACGTGATCGTCTCGCCGCACGCCCTGTGCTGGACCGACCAGTGCTTCGCCGGCAATGGCGCCGGCGACGTAGCCGGCGCGCTCGCGATCCTGAACGGCCAGAACCCCAAGGGCGTGGTCAACCGGCAAGTGCTGGATGATCCGCGCTTCCAGGAGAAGCTCGCCAGGGCGAAGGCGAGGTCGGCTTGACATAGGAGGCGGCCCAGCCTGGCCGCATGATTTTGAGGGAGGCAGAACAAGATGATGCAGCGTCGTCGTTTCTTCGAAGCCACCGCCATGGCTGGGGCACTCGCCGCCCTGGCACGGCCGTCGTTCGCCGCGGAGTCCGCGGCGAAGAAGGCGGTCGAAGCCGCCAAGCAATATGCCGGCACCGAGATCTCGATCGTCTGGGAGGCCGGCCTGCAGGCGCTCGACCCGCTGAACTTCAGCGGACCGCTCTGGGAGAAGGAGACCGGAATCAAGGTGAAGGTCGTCGAAGTGCCGACCTCGGAGATGTTCACCAAGATCCTGCAGGAGCACCGGGCCGGCACCGGCGCCTATGATGCGCTCAACGTGATCCCGGCCTGGATGCCGGACCTAGTGCGCGCCGGCGCCCTGGAACAGCTCGACGAATATGTCGACAAGTACGGCTATCGCGACGAGCTGCAGGACATCGCCCCGGTCTACCGGGACAACCAGATGACCGTGGACGGCAAGATCTACGGCCTGCCGGACGACGGCGACGTCTTCATCATGTACTACCGCACCGACATCCTGGGCGACCCGGAGATCCAGGAGGCGTTCAAGGCCAAGCACGGCTACGACCTGCCGGTGCCGCCCAAGACCTGGAAGGAGTTCGACGAGGTCGGTGCGCTGATCACCGAGGTGACCGGCGGCAAGCCCTATGGGGCCGCCTTCATCCGCGACCCCGCCCAGGGTCAGTTCATGTTCCAGGAGCGGTTCCGCAACGAGGGCGGCATCTTCTTCGATGCCGAGACCATGAAGGCCCAGGTGAACTCGCCGGCCGGCGTCAAGGTCTTCTCGGACTGGGTGGCCGAGAACAAGTGGATGCCGCCAGGGGTCGAGACTTTCGGCTTCGTCGAGAACCTGGCCGCTTTCCTGCAGGGCGACACGGCGATGACCCTGTCCTGGCCGCCCTATGGCCGCTGGGCCGCTGGTTATGGCACGGACGAGGCGGCGCTGAACTGGGTGCCCAAGAGCACGATCGCCGGCAAGGTCGGCTATGCCGTGACCCCGGGCGGCCATCCGCAGCTGGCATCCGGCTTCGCACTCTCGGTCTCGGCCTCCTCGGCCAACAAGGAAGCGGCCTATCTGTTCATCCAGTGGCTGAACTCGCGGGACATCTCGATCCAGCGGGTCCAGCTCCCGTTCGCCCTGCGCGACCCGTTCCGCGAGGGCCACTTCACCAGCGAGGAATACAAGAGCCGCTGGCCGGAAGCGCCGCAATACCTTGCAGCCCTCCAGGAGGCGGCGAACACCGGCATCCTCGACCTGTCGATCCTGCAGACCGACCGGTACGAGGAGGCGATCCGCCAGGGCATCTCCCGGCTATGGTCGGGCGAGGACCCGCAGGCGATCCTGGACGATGTCGCCGCCCAGTGGGACGCGGTGACCGAGCGGGTCGGCGTCGACCGGCAGAAGGCGGCCTATGCGGACTGGGCGTCGAAGCCCAACGCCTACCCGCCGAAGGCCTGAACGCGTAGGGATGCCGCCCGGCCGCTGGCCGGGCGGCATCTTGCCGTTCCTTGCTGCTTTCCCGGATTCTTCATGACGCAGCCTTTGGCCAGCTTGGCGGCCCTGACGCTTGCCTATATCCTCAGCCAGTTCTTCCGCACCTCGCTGGCCGTCATCGCGCCCGAGCTGTCGCGCGACCTGGACCTCACCACCCAGGACCTGGGCCTTCTGTCCAGCGTCTGGTTCATCGCGTTCGCCGTGATGCAGATCCCGGTCGGCATCGCCCTGGATAAGTACGGCATCCGCAAGCTGGTGGCGCCGATGGTGCTGATAGCAGCCCTGGGCGCGCTGCTGCTCGCAATGGCGCCCAATCTCGAGGTTGGCATCCTCGCCCAGGTGGTGATCGGGATCGGCTGCGCACCGGTCTATATGGGCACGCTGGTGCTCCTGACCCGCTGGTATGACCCGGCCCGCTTCGCCAGCCTGGCTTCGCTGGTCCTGGCACTCGGCAGCCTCGGCAACCTGATGGGCACCGCACCACTGGCCTGGCTGGCCGGCCTGATCGGCTGGCGTCTGGCGCTGGTGGCGGTGGCGGCGATCGTGGGCCTGTCCGCCCTGCTCGCCTGGCTGTTCGTCCAGGACACGCGCGACGGCAGCTCGGCACCGGCCTCGGGCGAGCATCCGCTGCGTGCACTGATCGGCACGCTCCGGGTCGCCCGCAAGCGCGAGCTCTGGCCACTCATGCCGATGGCTCTGATCGGCTACGGCGTGATGGTCACGATGCGCGGCCTATGGGGCGGGCCCTATCTGGCCGACATGTTCGACCTGGATGCGATCGAGCGCGGCAACGTGCTGCTGCTCATGTCGATCGGCATGATCGTGGGGCCGCTGCTCTATGCCTCGATCGAGCGCCGGACCGACCGGCGCAAGCTGCCGGTGCTGCTGGGATCCTGCATCACCCTGGCCTCGCTGGTGGCCCTGATGGTCACGGGCAGCCTGCTGGTGGCGACGGCGGCGCTGGTGCTGGTCGGATGCTTTGGCAGCGTCTTCAACATGGTGATGGCCCAGGGGCGGCGGTTCTTCGCACCGGAGGAGATGGGCCGCGGCCTGACCCTCCTGAATGGCGCCTGCTTTGCCGGTGCCGCGCTGCTGCAGGCGCTGACCGGCCAGGTCGCGGCCAGCGTGGCCCCGCCCGTGTGGACTGCGGTGTTCCTCAGCTTGGCCGCACTCCTGGCCATCGCCACGGGCTTTCTCGCCTTCAGCCGTGACCGCCGGCTCGCGGAGCTTCGATGACTCAGCCAAACGTCCACCGCCACGACCGCCGGTTCGGCTATGCAATGATCGCCCCCGCCGTAGCGATCATCCTGTTCATCGGCCTGTTCCCGCTGATCTGGACCCTGCTGGTCAGCGTCCAGAACATCTCGATGATCGACGAGGACACGAGCTTCCAGGGACTGCTGAACTACCAGCGCCTGATGTCCGACACCCGGTTCTGGGAGGCGCTGGGCCACACCCTCATGTTCACCGCGGTGGCGTTGCCGCTGGAACTAATCCTGGGCCTGGCGCTGGCACTGCTGTTCCTGGAGGAACTGCCCGGCCGGCCGGTGTTCGTGGCGCTGCTGGTGCTGCCCACGGTGATCTCGCCGATTGTGGCGGGGGCTGCCTGGCGCCTCCTGTTCGACAACCGGTTCGGGCCGATCAACCAGGTGATCTCCTGGATGGCCGGCGAGCCGGTCACGATCCTCTGGCTGAACGATCCGAACTTCGTCTACGCGGCGATCCTGATCGCCGAGGTCTGGCAGTGGACGCCGTTCATGTTCCTGCTGCTGTTCGCCTCGCTGACCAATGTCGACCCCTCCTTGAGCGAGGCCGCGCGGATCGACGGGGCCGGCTTCTGGCGCACGCTCTGGTCGATCATTCTGCCGGTGATCCGGCCGGTGATCGTGATCGCCCTACTGATCCGCGGCCTCGACCTGTTCCGGATCTTCGACGTGATCTGGGCGCTCACCAAGGGCGGCCCCGGTACGCGCACCGAGACAATCTCGATCTACGCCTATGTCCAGGGCTTCCAGCAGTTCGAGACCAGCTACACCGCCGCCATGGCCTTCGTGATCATCGTGATCCTGACGGTGCTCGTGATGGCGGCGCTCAAGCGCGTGGAGATCGCCCGATGAGGACGGCCATCCGCTTCGTCGTCGCCGTCATGGTGACGGTCCTGTTCCTGTTCCCGATCTACTGGCTGTTCACGATCTCCTTCAAGACGCCGGACGAGATCTTCAGCTATCCGCCGGTCTGGTGGCCATCGAGCTTCCAGCTGTCGAACTACACCGTCCTGTTCCGCGACGGCGACGTGATCACGATCTGGAACAGCCTGGTGGTGGCTTCGGTCTCGACCGTGGCGGCCATGCTGATCGGCACGATGTGCGCCTATGCGATCGCCAGGTTCCGGACGGGCGGCGACCATTTCTCGATCTGGGTGCTTTCCCAGCGCATGGTGCCGCCGATCGTGGTCGTGTTCCCGATCTTCCTGCTCTACGTCAAGCTCGGCTTAGTCGACACTTATCTCGGGCTGATCATCCTCTACACCGCGTTCAACCTGCCCTACGTGGTCTGGATGATGCGCGGCTACCTGCAGGAGATCCCGCGCGAGATCGAGGAGTCGGCGCTCGTCGACGGCTGCACGCGGCTGCAGGTGTTCACCAAGATCGTGCTGCCGCTGGCCCGCACCGGCCTGTTCGCCACCGCCGTGTTCACCTTCGTGTTCGCCTGGAACGAGTTCCTGTTCGCGCTCGTCCTGACCCGCAGCGCAGTTACGACCTTCCCGGTTCAGCTCACCCATTATTTCGGTGGCCAGTCGAACTTCTGGGCGAAGATCTCGGCGATGAGCGTGCTGGGCACCGTGCCCATCTTCCTCGCGGTGGCGTTCCTGCAGCGCTACCTGGTCCGCGGGATCTCGCTGGGTGCCGTCAAGGGTTGAGGGGAGAAGACGCATGACGAGCAGCACTGTCAGCCGGGCGATCGCCCTGTTCGGCACCGAGGAACCGGTCGCCGCGACCCGGACGCTGAAGGCCGGTCCCCTCGCCTGCACGCTGGACGCCGGCAATTTGCGTCATGTCCGGCTGGGCGGCCGCGAGGCGATCCGCGCCATCTCCATGATCGTGCGCGACCGTAACTGGGGCACCTATGGCCCCGAGATCGCCGATCTCGACGTCCATGAGGACGACGACGGCTTTCGGGTCGCCTACCGCGCCACCTGCTCCGATGGTGCGCAGTCCTTCGCCTACGATGCGGAGATCACCGGCCGGGCCGATGGCTCGCTGCGCTTCCGGGTACTAGGCGAGGCGCTGACCGACTTCGTCACCAACCGGGCCGGCTTCGTGGTGCTGCACGGGGTGGAGGGCATCGCCGGCGAGCCGGTCCGGGTCGAGCATGTGGATGGCAGCGTCGAGGAAAGCCGCTTTCCTGAGCTGATCGACCCGATCCAGCCGTTCAAGGACATCCGCGCGCTCAGCCACGAGGTCTATCCAGGCGTGCGCGTCACCTGCCGCATGGAGGGGGACGCCTACGAGATGGAGGACCAGCGCAACTGGCTGGACGCCTCGTACAAGACCTATATCCGCCCCCTGGCCCTGCGCTGGCCCTACACGCTGGAGAAGGGC
>NZ_WUJP01000075.1 GCF_009806515.1 Geminicoccus flavidas
GAGCGGCTCGACCTGCAGGTGACGCTCACGGTGGAGGGCACGCTGCCGGCCGTGGAGGCCGCGGCCGCGGATGAGGCGATCCAGGTCCAGGTCGAGTCGGAAGTAATCAGCCAGATGCCGAAGCTGGCGCTGGTGGTGCCAGCCCATCTGGCGCCGCTGGCGCTGGACCATGCTGAGCTGCTCGGCCGCGCCGCCTTCCCCGTCCATGCCTGCTCGCTTCTGGAAGGCGTCACCATCGATTCGCTGGATACCGTGGTCCATCAGCTCGAAGCGTTCGGCGCGCTGGGCCGGCCAGAGGAGCGGCTGCTGGAGGCGGTGCTGCCCTGTCGTGATGCGCTGGGCCGGCCGACCGACAATCCGACCACGCTAGCCCGCGACCTGGACCTGCTGGCGACTGCGGTGCGCCGCTCGGGCGTGGATTTCCGCCGGATCGCGCTCTCGCCCGCCTGCGACCTGAAGTCGACCACGCCAGGCGGCATCTGGCCGGCGGCACCGTCCTTCGAGGCTATCCTGGCCGGGGCCAGGGCGGCCTTTCCCGCCTGTGAGATCGGCGGCGGCTTCTACGGCAGCTTCACCGAGCTCAACCGCAAGCGGCCGCCGCAGGGCCGGTTCGACTTCCTGGGCCACGCCATCTTCCCGACCGTGCATGCCGGCGACGACCTGTCGGTGACCGAGGGGCTGGAGGCCCTGCCCTCGCTGCTGCGCTCCGCGCGCGCGATCCTGGGCGAGGCGACGCCCTATTTGCTCTACCCAACCGCCATCTCGATGCGGCACAACCCGTATGGCGCGATGCCGGCGGAGAACCCGAAGCAGGGCCGCACTGCCATGGCCAGGGTCGACCCGCGCGACCGGGCGCTGCTGGGTGCTGCCTGGTATGCGGGCCTGCTCGCCCATGCCGCGCAGGGCGGCCTGGACACGCTGTGCTTGGCCGCGGCGGTGGGTCCATCCGGGATCGTCACCGCGCGCCAGCCGCACCCGCAGCCCTGGTTCGACAGGCATCTGGGTTCGGTCACCCCTGCCTGGCACGTGCTGGCCGGCCATGCCGCGATTGCGGGGGCTAGCCTGCGGCACGCCCGTTCGGCGGCGCCCTCGGCCGTCCAGGCTCTGGCAGGGGAGACCGCGGACGGTCTGGTGGTGTGGCTGTGCAACCTGACCGGCGAGCCGCTTCAGGTCCGGCTGGGCGGGCTGGCGGCCGGCCCGGCGGAGCTGGCGGTCCTGGATGCGGCCGCCTTCGAGCATGCCTGCCAGGACACGAATTTCCTGGCCGTTAGCGCCGTGCCGCTGCCGCCGGGCGATCTGCGCCTGGATGCCTATGCCGTGGCAAGGATCATGGTCAGGCGCTGAGGCGGCGGGCGTTGGCCCTGGCCCGGCGCCGAAACGGCGTCTGCATCGCGTTCGCGGTGCGGGTCATGACCCGCTGGATCTCGCGCGTGAGCTCATGATCGGCGCGCTGTGCCGCAGCGAAGTCAAAGCTGAGCGCGCGCTGCCACCACCAGCGCTGCCAGGCCATGGCGAGCGCAGGGGTCGCGAGCATCGCCTTTCCCGATGCCTCGCTCATCGCGGCGAGCTTCTCGGTGACCATCAGCATGGTCTCCGGGTCCTTTGCGACGCCATGCGGATCGGCGGCCATCCGGCCGAGCCTGGCCATGATCGTCGTCCCGGATGCGGTCAGCAGCGCCGTGAGATTGGTGAGGTCGCGCACTCGACCGGCCATGCCTGGAACTCCTGTGGTGATGTGCTAACGCCTCAGCTCGACTCCGGGAGCGCGCGGCTCCGGAACCGCGGGATCGACTCCGAGTTCCCGACGGTACCCCGGTAGGAGTGAAGGACGGGAGGGAGCGAATGAGGCTGAGAGCGGGGGCTGCCCTGGCGGCGGCAGCCATGCTGGCGAGTGCGGCCGCCATCGGAGCGGTCGCCTGGCGGATACCGCCGAACACCCCAGTCCGGCAAGCCGCCTTGCCGCCGCCGCCAGCACTCAAGGCCGAGCGCTATCTGGCCCTCACCATGTACCACGAGGCGCGCGGCCAGGGAGCCGAGGCGATGCGCGCCGTCGGCTGGGTGGTCCTGAACCGCACGCGCGACCCCGACTTTCCCGACGGTATCCGCGAGGTCGTGGTCGAGCCGACCCGGTCGGGCAAGTGCCAGTTCGGCTGGGCCTGCGGCGACCTGAGCGAACCGCCGGCCGAGCCGGACGCATGGCGGCAGGCCGAAACGTTGGCGGGCGAGCTCCTGTTCCAGCCAAGCCGCGATCCGACGGCAGGCGCGCTCTGGTTCTGGGAATCCTGGCGCCAGCGGCCGGGCTGGCTGGGACCGGACGTGCGTGAGACGCTGGAAGTGGGCGGCCACAGCTTCTTCGCGCCGCGCGACGTGAGCTGACCCGAGGGGTGCTGGCTGGCCGCCTTGCCCGCCCGGCATCGCCATCCTAGGCTTTGCCGCATCCGCCCCTCGCACCCAGGCTGCCATCGATGATCCCCATCCGCGCCGGCTTCACCGACCTGATCGGCAACACGCCGCTGGTCCGGCTGCGGGGGCCCTCGGAGCGCACCGGCTGCGAGATCCTGGGCAAGTGCGAGTTCATGAACCCGGGCGGCTCGATCAAGGACCGCGCGGCACTCGCGATCATCGAGGATGCGGAAGCCAGGGGCCAGATCCGCCCGGGCGGGATCATCGTCGAGGGTACCGCGGGCAATACCGGGATCGGCCTGGCCCACGTCGCCTCGGCGCGCGGCTACCGGACCGTGATCGTGATCCCGGAAACCCAGAGCCAGGAGAAGATGGACGCGCTGCGGCTGGCGGGTGCGGACCTGCGGCCGGTGCCGGCGGTGCCCTACAAGGACCCGAACAACTATGTGAAGCTGTCCGGTCGGCTCGCCGAGGAGCTGGCGGCCTCGCACCCGCAGGGCGCGCTCTGGGCCAACCAGTTCGACAATGTCGCGAACCGGCAGGGGCACTACCGCACGACCGGCCCGGAGATCTGGCAGCAGACCGGCGGCCGGATCGACGCCTTCACCTGTGCCGTCGGCACGGGCGGGACGCTTGCCGGGGTGGCGGACTATCTGAAGGAGCAGAACCCGGACGTCCGCATCGTGCTGGCAGACCCGATGGGTGCGGCCCTGTATTCCTGGATCAAGACCGGCGAGCTCAAGAGCAGCGGCAGCTCGATCACGGAGGGGATTGGCCAGGGCCGGGTGACCCGGAACCTGGAGGGCGCGCCGATCGACGACGCCCTGCAGATCACCGACGACGAGGCCCTGCCGATCCTGTTCGCGCTGGGCCAGGAGGAAGGGCTGGTCTTGGGCGGCTCCTCGGCGATCAACGTCACCGCCGCCATCAGGGTGGGCGAGGCATTGGGCCCCGGCCATACCGTGGTGACCGTGCTGTGCGACGGCGGTGCTCGCTATCAGTCCAAGCTCTACAACCCCGCCTTCCTGCGTGCGAAGAACCTGCCCTTGCCGCCATGGATACCCGAAGGAGTCGAGCGATGAGCGCCCTGCCAGCACTCGTATCGGTCGATTGGCTGATCCGGCACCAGGGCGACCCGGACGTCCGCATCCTGGATGCCTCGTTCTACCTGCCGAACCAGAACCGCGACGCCCACGCCGAATATCGCGAGCGGCACCTACCGGGTGCGGCGTTCTTCGATGTCGAGGTCATCGCCGATCCTGCCAGCGACCTGCCGCACATGCTGCCCTCCCCGGAGCAGTTCGGCCGGCAGGTGGGCGAGCTCGGCATCGACAATGCCGACCGCGTGGTGGTCTATGACACCAACCGGTTCCTGGCATCGGCCCGGGCTTGGTGGATGTTCCGGACGATGGGCCACCAGGACGTGATGGTCCTAGATGGCGGCCTCGCGGCCTGGCAGGCGGCGGGCCAGAAGCTGGAATCCGGCGAGGTCCGGCTGCCGGTCAGGCGGTTCGTGGCGCGATTTCGGCCGGATCTGGTCCTGGACCTGGACGGGGTGCGGACCATCCTGGAGGACGGCAGCACCCAGATCATCGATGTCCGCTCGCCCGGCCGGTTCCGCGGAGCGGAGCCTGAGCCGCGCGCCGGCCTGCGTGCGGGCCACATGCCCGGTGCCGTCAACCTGCCTTACGGGGAGCTGATCGACACGGACGGCCGCCTCCTGTCGAACGACCGGCTGCAGATGGCGCTGGAGGGTGCCGGGATCGATCTGCGCCTGCCGGTCGCCGCGAGCTGCGGCTCGGGCGTGTCGGCCGCGATACTGGCGCTTGCGGCCTACCAGCTCGGCAAGGAGGACCTCGCCGTCTATGACGGGTCCTGGACGGAATGGGGCGGCCGCCAGGACACCCCGATCGTCACGGAATGACCGGCGCCTGGGGGGCAGCGTCCATCGGCAGGTGGCCGGTCAGGCGCGGGTCAGGGTCCAGGTCGAGGGCGAAGCGGTAGGGCACGAAGCCGGAGCGCCGGTAGAAGTCCAGCGCCGAACGGTGGTCGTAGTTACAGGTATGGACCCAGAAGCGGCGGATCGGCTGGCGGAACGCCAGCGTGATCGCCTGCTCCATCAGCCAGCGGCCGGCACGGCTGCCGATCAAGGCATCCGTCAGCCCGAAATAGACCAGCTCCACCTCGCCGGGCTTGCGGAAGTCGAGCTCCAGCAGCCCTTCCGGGCTGCCAGCCAGCTCGACCACCCGCACCTCCACACCCGGATCGTGGATGACCGCGGCCAGTTGCTCGTCGGAAAGGAGCCGCCGGCCATACCAGAGCCAGGGTTCCCCGACCTTGGCGAACAGCGCCCGGTACCAGCCGAGCTCCGGCCGCTCGACATGGCGCAGGGTCAAGCCCTCCGGTGCCGGGACCTCCCGCGGCGCCGGCCGCTCGGTCATCTCCAGGCACACCACCACCGAGGGCAGCATGCCCTTGGGCAGGAGATAGAAGCCTGGCTCCAGCTCCAGCTCGGTCATGGCTCCTCCAGCTCGATCACCTGGCCATCGAAGGCCGGCCGGACATGGTCTGGCAGCCGCACGCACCAGGTGGCGAAGTCGACCTCGTGGTTCATGTGGGTGAACCAGGCCCGCTCCGGGCGGAGCCGGTCGATCCAGCCCATGGTCCGCTCCAGATGGGCATGGGTCGGGTGCGGGCGCTCGCGCAGGCAATCGACGATCCAGTAGCGCACGCCCGCCAGCGCGGCAAAGGCGTCCTCGTCCAGCCAGTCCACGTCGGTGGAATAGGCGAAGTCGCCGATCCTAAAGCCCCAGCTCTCGCCTTTGCCGTGACGCTGGCGGAACGGCACTAGCTTGGTGGCGCCGATCCTAAACGGCCCATCGAATGCCCTGGGCTCCAGCGAGGGACGCCAGAACCCGCCGCTCGGGTGGCGGTCGGGATGAAACGCATAGTCGAACCGGCTGCGGATCTGGCCCAGCACCTCGGCATGGCCATAGGCCGGCAGCTGCGCGTCCATGGCGTTGTTGACGCCGCGGATGTCGTCGATGCCATGGATGTGGTCGGCGTGGGCATGGGTGAAAACCAGTGCGTCCAGCCGGTCCACATCGGCGCCGAGCAGCTGCATGCGTAGGTCTGGGCCACAGTCGAACAGGATCAGACTGCCCCGGTCCTCGACCAGGAGCGAAGCGCGCAGCCGCTTGTTCTTCGGGTCGGTGGAGCGGCAGACCGGGCAGCGGCAGCCGATCTGCGGCACGCCCGACGAGGTGCCGCAGCCAAGCACGGTGATCCTCATGCGGCGGGCTTGATCCGTGGGAACAGCCGCTCGGCGTTGGCTGTGGTCACCCGCTCGACCTCGGCCATGGTGAGGCCCAGCACCTCGGCGAGCTTGGCCGCCACATGGGCGACATAGGCTGGCTCGTTCGGCCTGCCGCGCTTGGGCACCGGGGCGAGATAAGGTGCGTCAGTCTCCAGCACCAGCGCGTCCAGCGGCATCTGGCGGACCGTGTCGCGGATCAGGTCGCTCCTGGGAAAGGTCAGGATCCCGCCGATGCCCAGATGCAGGCCCATGGTCACCGCCCGCTCGGCCAAGCGCCGGGAGGACGAGTAGCAG
>NZ_WUJP01000076.1 GCF_009806515.1 Geminicoccus flavidas
TGGATCACGCCGGTGAAGGGCTGGCGGCGCATCGCCTCCTCCAGCAGGTCCATCGTGTCGTCGTCGGCGTTGCGCGTGTGCACCACGAGCGGCAGGCCGGTCGCCTGAGCGATATGGACGTGCAGGAGGAAGGAGCGGCGCTGTGCGTCGCGCGGGGCGTTGTCGTAGAAATAGTCGAGCCCGCTCTCGCCGATCCCGACCACGCGGGGGTCCTTGGCCGCCTCGAGGAACACGGCAGGATCGGGGAAGCCCTCCTTGCCCGCCTCGTGCGGATGGACCCCGATCGTGCAGAGCACGTTCGGGTGGCCATGCGCGATCGCGCGGACCTTCTCGAAGACGGAGAGCTTCGTGCCGATCGTGATCATCCGATCCACGCCCGCCGCAGCGGCCCGCGCCAGGACACCCGGCAGGTCTTCGGCCAGCCCCGGATAGTCCAGGTGGCAGTGGGTATCGACGATGGTCATGCCGGCTCCTGCCATTTCGGGAACACGCCGTCTGGCTTCGGTAAGGGCGTGCCAGGGGCAAGGGCCGCGTCCGGATCGGTGACGTGCGCCAGCAGCCGCCGCTCCGCCGGCACCGCGAGCTGGTCCAGCACCTTGGCCGAGGCCGCCGGCATGAAGGCCTGGGTGAGGATCGCGATCCGGCGGATGGTCTCGACCAGCACCCAGAGCACCGTGTTCATCCGATCTGGATCAGTCTTGCGCAGGGCCCAGGGTGCGTGGGTGTCGATCCAGCGGTTGGCGTCCGCGATCACAGTGAAGATCGCTTCCAGCGCCTTGTGCGGTGCCTGCACGTCCATGTCCGCGCGCACCCTCGCCACCAGCCCGGCGGCGGCATCGAGCAGCTCATGGTCGGCCGAGGTCAACTCGCCCTTGGCCGGCACCGCGGCACTGGCATTCTTCTGGATGAAGGACAGGACGCGCAGGCCGAGATTGCCGTAGTCGTTGGCCAGGTCGGCGTTCATCCGCCGGATCATCGCCGCCCGGCTGAAGTCGCCATCCGCGCCAAACGGCACCTCGCGCAGCAGGAAGTAGCGGGTCTGGT
>NZ_WUJP01000077.1 GCF_009806515.1 Geminicoccus flavidas
CCAGGCCGAACGTCTCGATCAGCTGGAGCGGATCGATCACGTTGCCGACCGATTTCGAGATCTTCTGCCCCTCGTTGGTCCACCAGCCATGGGCGAACACGCGCTTCGGCGGCGGCAGGTCGGCGGCCATCAGGAAGGCCGGCCAGTAGATCGCATGGAAGCGCAGGATGTCCTTGCCGACCACATGGACATCGGCCGGCCAGAAGGTCCGCCAGGCATCGGTGTCGTCAGGATAGCCCAGCGCAGTCAGGTAGTTGGTGAGCGCGTCCAGCCAGACATACATCACATGGTCGGGGTCGTTCGGGACCGGCACGCCCCACTTGAAGGTCGTGCGCGAGACCGACAGGTCGCGCAGGTTCGACTTCACGAAGCTGACGACCTCGTTGCGCCGGGACGGCGGCAGGATGAAGTCCGGGTTCGTTTCGTAGAAGGCGAGCAGCCGGTCCTGCCAAGCGGAGAGGCGGAAGAAATAGGAGGGCTCCTCCACCCACTCGACGGGCGCCCCGGTGGGCGCCTTGCCGTCGGTGATCTCGCTCTCGTCGAAGAACGCCTCGTCGCGCACCGAGTACCAGCCGGCATATTTGCCCAGATAGATCTCGCCCTTCTCCACCAGCACGTTCCACAGATGCTGGACGGCCCGGTAGTGGCGCTTC
Organism: Geminicoccus flavidas; assembly: GCF_009806515.1. Classification (GTDB taxonomy): domain Bacteria; phylum Pseudomonadota; class Alphaproteobacteria; order Geminicoccales; family Geminicoccaceae; genus Geminicoccus; species Geminicoccus flavidus. The sequence goes on from NZ_WUJP01000077.1 coordinate 654, forward strand.
TCAGTGGTGCGGATGAAGTCGTCGTGGGAGAAGCCCATCGCGTCGGCCAGGCGACGGAAGCGCTGGCTGACCTCGTCGGTGAAGGCCTGCGGGTCCTTGCCGGCGGCCTGGGCGGCCTTCTCGACCTTCTGGCCGTGCTCGTCGGTGCCGGTCAGGAACCACACCTTCCTTCCATCGAGCCGGGCGAACCTTGCGAACGCATCGCAGGCGAGCGTGGTATAGGCGTGGCCGATATGCGGGCTGTCGTTGACGTAGTAGATCGGCGTGGTGATGTAGAAACGCTCGCCCGCGCTCATGTCGATCGGATCCTTCGGAAGGCTCGCCGCTGCCGTGCTCACCAGGGCTCCGGCAGGACCAGGTGCTCGGCGGCCTCGCCCGCCAGCACCGCCGCCGCCGCCAGG
>NZ_WUJP01000078.1 GCF_009806515.1 Geminicoccus flavidas
GACGCGGCATCGGAGGAAAGGCTGAGCGGCTCGAACCGGGCTGCCAGCCGGGCGAGGTTGTCCCACGGCGTACCCCAGTCATCAAGCGGTCGCCGCGCCGCCACGGCGGAAAGTGCGGCGCGCTCCCCCTCGTCGCTGCCCGCCGGAATGCCGCCCGCCGCAGTCTGCAGGGCACGGTAGAGGATGGCCTGCGGCACCTCGAAGGGAGCCTGAGCGCCGGTCGCCTGCAGGGCCTGGGCGATCCGCTCGGCAAGCCCGCTCAGCGAACCGCCCCGGGCCGTCGCGGCACAGGCGGCCAGGACGTCGTGGTAGCGCTCCAGGAAGCCCACCTCGTCCAGCCACAGGGCCCGGCCGATCGAGCCCCGGGCGAACGGCAGGAGTGCCCGCCTCGCTTCCGGCGGCCGGTCCGGTAGCGCCAGGCCCAGCAGGCGCTCCACGACCTGGTCGTCCAGCCGCTTCAGTCGCAGGCGCACGCAGCGGGACGCGATGGTCGGCAGGATCCGACCCGGGACATGGTTGATCAGGAGGATGACCGTGCCGGCTGGCGGCTCTTCCAGCAGCTTCAGGATCGCGTTGGCGCTCTGGGGGTTCAGGTCGTCGGCGGCATCGACGATCAGCACCCGGCGCCCGCCCAGCCCGGCAGTGGCGCCGAACTCCTCCTTCAGGTCACGGGCCTGGTCGACCTTGATCACCGCCCGCCGGCCTCGCGCCGCCTCGACCTCCAAGACATGCAGGTCCGGATGGCTGCCGCCGGCCAGCATCCGGAACACCCGGTCGGTCGGCTCGGTGCGTAAGAGGTCGTCATGGGCAGCGCCCAGCAGGACCCGGGCGAACCGCCAGGCCAGGGTCGCCTTGCCGATGCCGCGCGGACCGCTCAGCAGCCAGCCATGGGCGACGCGCCCGGATGCCAGTACCCGGGCCAGCTGCCGGGCCGGCTCCTCCTGGCCCAGCAGCTCGACCGCAAGGCGCGGTTCGGGCAGGCTCATGTCCGGCCGTCCAGGCGCGTGACGGTCTCCTGCCAGACCCGCTCCGCCACCTCGTCCGGCGGCAGGCTGGCATCGATCACGGCAACCCGGCCGGGCTCAGCCCGGGCGATCGCCTGGAAGCCCGCCCGGACCCTCTCATGAAAGGCCGTGCCCTTGGCCTCGAAGCGCCCGCTACCGCCGGCCGCCTCGCGGCGCGCTGCCGCAATCGGCACGGGCAGGTCGAGCAGGAGGGTGAGGTCGGGACGCGGCTCGGGCAGCAGCAGATCGTGCAGCCGGTCGACCAGCTCGATGCCGAGCCCGCCGGCCAGGCCCTGATAGACCCGCGTGCTGTCCAGGAACCGGTCGCAGAGCACCCAGGCGCCGCTCTCCAGGGCCGGCATGATCACCCGCTCGACATGGTCGGTGCGCGCTGCAGTCATCAGCAGGAGCTCAGTCCGTGCCGACCAGCGGTCGGCAGCACCGGCCACGGCCAGGTCACGGATCCGCTCGGCCCCCTCGGTGCCGCCAGGCTCCCGGGTGGTGACGACGCGCCGGCCCTGGGCTTCCAGCCGGCGTGCCAGCAGGGGCAGCTGGCTCGACTTGCCGGCGCCCTCGCCGCCCTCGAAGGTGATGAAGCAGCTCACCGGATCAGACGAAGCTCCGCACATAGAACAGGCCGAGGCTCCAGATCCGACGGAACCAGGAGGCCTCGGGCACGTCGGCGCCGGCGACCAGCGGGACAACGACCGGCTCCTGGCCAGGAGCGGAGACGGTGAGGTTGGCGAGCGGCTGGCCCTTGGCGACCGGTGCCGGCACCGGGTCGTCCCAGACAGCCCTCATGGTGAGCCCCTGTGCGGCACCGCGTGGGACGGTCATGGCGACGTCATCGGCGGGCACCAGCGGCACGGTCGGCTGCTCGCCCAGCCAGACCTGGGCGTGCTCGACGTTCTGGCCCGCGCGGAACAGGACCTGCTCCTCAAACTCGCGAAACCCGAATTCCAGCATCCTGGCACTTTCCTGGGCGCGCTCCTTTTCGGAGCCCAGCCCCGCCATGACCAGGATGATCCGCCGCCCGTCGCGCTGTGCCGAGGCTACCAGTCCGTAGCCCGCCTCCTCGGTATGGCCGGTCTTGAGGCCGTCCACCCCGGGCACGCCGCTGCGCAGCAGCGGGTTGCGCGAGAACTGGCGGATGTTCTGGTAGGTGAACTCCTCTTCCCCGTAGATCGAGTAGTAGTCCGGAAAGTCCACGATCAGCCGCCGCGCCAGGGTGGCGAGGTCGCGGACCGTCATCCAGTGGTCCGGATCGGGCAGGCCGTTCGAGTTGGCGAAGTTCGAGCCGGTCAGGCCGATCGCCCGCGCCTTCTCGGTCATCTGCCGGGCGAACCCGGCCTCGCTGCCCGCCAGCCCCTCCGCGATCACGACGCAGGCATCGTTGCCGGACTGGATGATCACGCCGCGGATCAGGTCGCCGACCTTCACCCGGTCGCCGACCTTGACGAACATCTTGGAGCCGCCGGTGCGCCAGGCCGTCTCGCTGACCGGCAGCTCGTCGTTCTCGCTGAGCCGCCCGGCCCGGATCGCGTCGAACACCATGTAGGCGGTCATGAGCTTGCTCATCGACGCCGGCGGCAGGCGCAGGTCGGGCTCCTTGGCGAACAGGACGCTGCCGGTGCGGTGGTCGAGCAGGATTGCCGCGCGCGCCTTGGTCTCGAACGCGAGCGGCTGGGCGGCGGCCGGTGACACCAGGCCGGGCATGGGGAAGGCCAGCAGGGCCAGGCCCAGTAGGACCAGGCACCGCAGGGCGAACAGCCGCAGGAGACGACGTGCCAGCACGGGATGAGTCATGAAGCCTGCCCTCCGCAGGATCGGTAAGCCAGCTCAGGTCCCGCAGATCGTGGCCGGCCGGGACGGGCCGGTATTCTCGGTGAGAAAGGCCTGGGGATGACCGGCCGCCTGCACACGGGCCAGCAGCCGCCGGGCGCTCGCGGGATCGGTCTCGGGCCCCA
>NZ_WUJP01000079.1 GCF_009806515.1 Geminicoccus flavidas
CCCGCAGCCGCAGCAGCGCCTCGCCCCGTACGAACACCGGTTCCAGCAGGACGTCACCCAGGGCTGCCATCTGCCGCTTCACGCGGTCCGCCCCGCCGGGATCGGAGAACGCGCCCACCTGGACGAACAGGGGGTCCCCCCGCGATGCGCAGGTTGGGGGCACCGATTCGGCTTCCACCGCTTCCCGCACCTCGACCGTGCTCGCCCGGAAGGGTGCCGCCTCCGCGCGGCGCGCCCGGGTCACGGCCGGAGCGCTCGCCTTATGGTAGAGATTGTCGCCGCCCGCCGCGGATGCGATCTGGACCGGCTCCGGCGGCGCGCCCAGCGCATCCGGAGCGATCCGGACGAACTGGACCCGGACGGGAGCCAGGCCCTTGCCGTGATAGCCCAGCGCCCGGGCGGCCGCCTCCGACAGGTCGATCTCGCGGTCGTCCACGAACGGGCCGCGGTCGTTCACCCGGATCTCCATGGACCGGCCATTCTCGAGATTGGTCACCCGCACGATCGAGGGCAGCGGCAGGGTCGGATGGGCCGCGGAGATGGTCTCCTTGTCGAAGATCTCACCGTTCGCGGTGGGTCGCCCCTGGAACTGCTCGCCATACCAGGAGCCGGTGCCCGTGCGGTCGTAAGACGGGTCATAGGCCGGGTAATACCATCGCCCGGCGATCTGGTAGGGCTTGCCGATCTTGTAGGTGCCCGTGGGTCCGGCGACCTTGGGACCAGGTGCCGGCGACGGTGGCGCGCTGCCGGAGCAGGCCGCCAGCAGCAGGAGCAGGCCGGCGGCCAGCCAGTTCCGCGCCGGGGGGCGGCCCGTCGAGGAGGCCAGCACGCGCGGACCGATGGTTGCCTTGCGGGTCACGACGATCAGGCAGCCTTCAACTGGTCGGAGAGGAGTCCGACGGACAGAGCGAAATAGTCCGAGCGGTTCCAGATCTTGATCACCTGGAAGTTGTGGTAGGTCAAGAAGGCCCGGCCGCCCGGGCCGTCCATGCGCAGCAAAACCGCCGGCATGTCGGAGTTGGGCAACGGGCCGCCTTCGCTGTCGCGCACGCCCGCTTTGGCGAACGCGGCGACGGTGTCGCGCCGTCCGGCCGGCAGGTCGGCAGGTGCTTGCACCTCACGGCCCCAGAGCTCGCCCTGACGCCAGCCCGAGCGCGCCAGCAAGTTGGACATGGACGCGAGCACGTCGGGTATCGAGCCCCAGATGTCGCGCTGTCCGTCGCCGTCCCAGTCCACTGCATGGCGCAGATAGGTGGACGGCATGAACTGGGCTTGACCCATGGCGCCGGCCCAGGAGCCCTTCAGCTCGTCCAGGTCGACATCGCCCGCGTCCAGGATCTGCAGGGCCGCCATCAGCTCGCCACGAAAGAATTCGGAGCGCCGGCCGTCATGGGCCAGGGTGGCGAGGGCCGAGACTACCGACCAAGTCCCGGTGCTGCGCCCGTAAGAACTCTCCAGCCCCCAGAGCGCCACCAGGGTCGGGTTGGGCACCCCGAAGCGGAAGCGGATCTGCTCCAGGAGATCCCGATGAGTCTCGAGCATCTCCTGACCGCGCCGGACTCGGTTCGCGTCGATCACCCGGCCGATATAGTCGGCGAAGCTCATCTGGCCCTCGGGCTGGCGCCGGTCCAGCTCGATGACCCTCTCCAGCCGCTCGGCCCGGGCGAGCGCTGCCCTCGTGGTGGCGGGCGAGATGCCGAGCCGGCGCGCCTCGCGCGCGATCTGGTCGAGAAAGTCCGGCCATGACTGCTGGGCGGCCGGCACCGGCCGGGACCGGCCCGCTGCCAAGAGCAGCGCAAGGGTGCCGATCCCGCCCTGCCAGACCGTACGGCGGCTGCAGGTCAGGTCATCGCTTGTCGCCACGTGATCTCCCTCGTCCACGGCCACTATACACGGGGCCTGCGGTGCATCGTCGGATTTCCGGCTTCTAGGGGCGAAGCCGGAGCGATGCCAGAGGTTGAAGATCAGTAGACGATGGTCACCATGCCGGTCACTTCGTCGCGCAGGACCGCGATCGGCGGTGCCGGCGATGCGGTGGCGGGTGTACCGGTTCCGGCCGAACCCGACGCGGCGGCGGGCGGCGCGCAGGGCCGGCCGCTGCCGGGCGGGCAGGCCGCCAGCACGGTGACGCTGACACCCAGGCTCGCGGTGGCCTGCCCGGCCAGGGCGGCGGGTGGGACCGCCGGCACGGCCGCCGCCAGAGCGGCGGCTGCTAGAATGGTGCGCAAGGTCGTTTCCTCGTCGGCCCTTCGGGTGGGGCCCCGGGAAGATGCTAGCGCAGCTCGTCGGGGATTTCCTCAACGGGTCCTAACCATGACCGGCGGCTGCCCAGGTTGGACAGGGCCGACCAGCAATGGCTGCAACCGGTTACCGGAAGTTTCTCAGAAAATAATCGTGACCAGCATCGAATCGGCATAGGTACCGGGCTGCGTACCCGGCACCGGAGGGATCACGCCATAGGCCGGCAGGTCGACCGCCGCACTGCCGTCCAGGGTCGCCGCCACCGGTGGGCCGATCACGGCACCGTCGCCCCAGGGCAGCATGCCGCCCGGTGCCGCGAACACGAAATAGGGGATGACGTCGCTGCCGGGCC
>NZ_WUJP01000008.1 GCF_009806515.1 Geminicoccus flavidas
CGGCGGCTCAGCACCAGCCGGTCGCCCTGGCGCCACTCGGTGAACTCGAACGGCCCGGTGCCAACTGGCCGGGTCCCGTTGGTCTCGGCACTCTCCGGCGCCACGATCACCGCGTCGCCCCAGGCGAGGTTCCAGGGCAGGAGGCCGGACGGCCGCTTCAGCCGGATCACCACGGTGGCCGGGTCCGGTGTCTCGACCGCCGCGATCGGCTCGAACAGGCCCTTCTGGGCGTTCACGCTGTCCTCTGCCAGCGCCCGCTCGATCGAGAACTTCACATCAGCGCTGTCGAACGCCGTGCCGTCATGGAAGGTGACGCCCTGCTTCAGGTGGAAGGTCCAGGACAGCCCGTCCGGCGAGACCTCCCAGGAGGTGGCGAGCTGCGGCTGCACGCTGCCATCCGCGGCGATGCGGGTCAGGCCCTCGAACACATTGGCATAAACGATCTCGTCGATTGCCGCCGCGGCACCGGCGGTGGGATCGAGATGGGGCGGCTCCAGCACCTGCCCGAGCGTCACCGTGTCCTTCGCGACGGCCGCATCCGCCAGTGCTGTCATCAGCAGCGAAGTTGCCAGGAGCCGAGCCAGCCTCATCCGTTCCCCCCATGCGCGCGCTCCCGCCAGGACGGGACCGTGCCGAGCGACCGTGCCGCGAGCACGCCGCGCGCCACGGCACGAGCGGTGCAGTCTGCGGCGAGCGCACCCAGCCGCATCAGCACCTCCGGTGTCACCGCAAGGTCCCGCCGCCCGGTCGCCAGCGCGAAGATCGTATCCCCGTCGAAGGGCGTGTGGATCGGCCGAAGCGAAACGGCAAGCCCGTCCTGCGCCATGATCGCCATCCGCCTGGCCTCGGCCTTGGTCAGCGGCGCATCGGTGGCGACTACGCCGATCGTGGTGTTGGCGCCGAGCGCCGGGCTCTGCTTGGTGCGCAGCTCGAGATCGATCGGCCCGGATGGCGGGCGCTGGCCGCCCATCTCGCCGGCCTGCTCCAGATGCCAGGCGAACAGGGTGCGCCCGTCGGGAAAGCCCGGCTCGCCGATCGCGTTGACCGCGATCAGGGCGGCGACTGTGCAGCCGGTGATCGGGCAGACCGCCGAGGCGCTGCCGAGGCCGCCCGCGACCGAACCGGCACGGGCACCCGCCCCGGCACCCACCGAGCCCAGCTCCAGGGGCGCATCGACCGCGGCCAGCGCGCGCAGCGCCAGGGCTCGATAGGGCGGCGTCTCGCCCCAGGCCTTGTCGCCGCCATTGGTCAGATCGAACAGGATCGCCGCCGGCACGATCGGCACGATGGCGCCGGCGACCCGCAGGCCGACCTCGCGCGCCGCCAGCCGGTTGCGCACCGCACCGGCTGCGTCCAGGCCGAAGGCGGAGCCGCCGGAAAGCACCAGCGCATGGACCTCGGTCACGCTGTTGGCCGGGTCCAGGAGCTCGATCTCGCAGGTGCCGGGCGCACCGCCACGCACGTCCACGCCGCCCATCGCCGGCCGCTCGGGCAGGACGACCGTCACCCCGCTGCGCACTCGGAAGTCCTGGGCATTGCCGACCCGGATGCCGGGGACATCGCAGATCGTGTTGCTCGGTCCCGGAACCGCGCTCACGGTCGCGGCTCCGGCAGGGCGGTGCGTTGCGGCAAGATGCTGGTCCTCCGGGCTCTGCCGGAGGCTTAGCAGGGTCCCGCCCGGCCTGCACGGGGGGCTTGCGTCCGAGCCGTCCGGGCGTCACTGGACCGTCAGGGCAGCAAGGGAGCCGGAGCAATGGCGTCACGCAGCGGCGGGCGGATCCTGATCGACCAGCTGGCGATCCAGGGCGTGCGGACGATCTTCGGCGTGCCGGGCGAGAGCTATCTGGAAGCCCTGGACGCCCTGGTGGACAGCCCGATCCGCTTCGTGACTTGCCGCCAGGAAGGCGGGGCGGCCATGGCGGCTGAGGCCTACGGCAAGCTGACCGGCCAGCCGGGCGTGTGCTTCGTCACCCGGGCCCCTGGCGCCACCAACGCCGCCTCGGGCGTCCATGTCGCCCAGCAGGACAGCACGCCCATGGTACTGCTGGTGGGCCAGATCGAGCGCGCCGCCCGCTATCGCGACGCCTTCCAGGAGGTCGACTACCGCCTGCTGTTCGGCGGAATGGCCAAGCTGGTGCTGGAGATCGACGATGCGGCGCGCCTGCCGGAGCATGTGCACCGCGCCTTTCGCACGGCCATGTCCGGCCGGCCGGGCCCGGTCGTACTGGTGCTGCCCGAGGACATGCTGACCGACCGGGTCGAGGTCGCAGACGGGATCGCCGCCGAGCCGACGATGGCCTGGCCGGACCCGACCGCGATCGACCGCCTGCACGAGCTGCTGGCGAGAGCAGAGCGGCCGATGGTGATCCTGGGTGGTTCCACCTGGGACTCGGCCGGCCGTACCGCCCTGGAGCGCTGGATCGACGCCAACGACCTGCCGGTCGCCTGCGGCTTTCGCCGGCAGTCGCTGTTCGACAATCTCCATCGCTGCTGGGCCGGCATGGTCGGCCTGGGCCCCGACCCGCAGCTCGCCCAGCGGGTGAAGGAAGCCGACCTCCTGATCGCGTTCGGCTCGCGTCTCTCCGAAACCGCGACCGCCGGCTACACGCTCCTGAGCCCGCCGCGGATCGGCAGGACCTTCGTGCAGATCCACTCGGACCCGCACGAGATCGGCCGGGTCTACCAGCCGGACCTGGCGATCGCAGCCGACCTGTCCGCCACCGCCATCGCTTTGGCGGGCCACACCGCGGTGACCAAGCGGCCCTGGGCGGCGGAGGCGGAGACGCTGCACGCCCGCTACCTGGCCTTCTCCGAACGGGTCGATTCGCCCGGTGCTCTGAACATGGCCGAGGTGGTCCGCCAGCTGCAGGAACGGCTGCCGGCCGACGCGGTGGTGTGCAACGGGGCCGGCAACTTCGCGACCTGGGTGCATCGCTTCTGGCGCTACCGCCAGCCCGGCAGTCAGCTCGCCCCGACCTCGGGCTCGATGGGCTACGGCCTGCCGGCGGCACTCGGCGCCGCGGTCGCGGCACCGTCCCGGCCCGTAGTGGCATTCGCGGGCGATGGCGACTTCATGATGACCTGCCAGGAGTTCGCCACCGCCGTGCAGGCGGAAGCGAAGCTCCTGGTGATCGTGGTCGACAACGGCATGTACGGCACGATCCGGATGCACCAGGAGCGCGAGCATCCGGGCCGCGTGTCCGGCACCGCCCTGAAGAACCCCGACTTCGCCGCCATGGCGCGCGCCATGGGCGCCCATGGCGCCACGGTGCGCGCCACCGCCGAGTTCGCCCGGGCCCTGGACGCGGCGCTGGCGGCCGGCGGACCGGCCCTCCTGCACCTCATCCAGGACCCGGAGGCGATCACCCCGGTGCGCTCGCTAACGAAGATCCGCGAGGAGGCGCAGGCGGCGAACAGGTGAGGGCGCAGTCGCTCAGGCTTCGGCGAAGTCGCCGGGCGCGAGCCTGGTGACGCCGAACAGGGTCAGGCTGCCGCCATGGAAGAAGTCGAAGCGGCTGGGGCCACAGGCGTCGATGATCATCGACCCGCGGGTGATGGCGTCCAGGCTGAGCTCCACCACCTCGACCAGTTCGTCAGCATCGTCGGTCCGGCCGTAGAGTTTGTCGTCGCCGTCTTCGCCCAGAGCGTGTCCTTGCCCGTTTCGCCGCGAGACGTGCCCGTGAATGTCGCCGTCAACTTGCCTCCGCGGCCGGATCAATGACCACGGAATAGGAGGAGACAGCGACATCACCGAAGTGTCGGCTGTGCCGGCACTGCAACGCGCCGCGCCCATTATTTATGGAAAACCTGCGCGCTGCCGTGGCGCGAAGGTCTACACCATCGACAGGTACCACTCGTACTCGGTCGGTGTGATGCGCATGATGAAGCGCTCGCGCTCGACGTCGCGGCAGGTGGCATAGACCCGGCAGAACTCGGCGCCGAAATAGTCGTGGAGCGGCGAGGGCTGCTCGAACGCCTCGACCGCGTCCTCCCAGGTGACCGGGATTGCCACCGGGACCTGCTCGTAGGCGTTGCCCGTGATCGGCTGGCCCGGATCGCCGCCCTTCAGGAGCCCGTCCAGCATGCCGGACAGGACTGCGGCCAGGACCAGATAGGGATTGGCGTCGGCGCCGGCGACCCGGTGCTCGATGCGCCGGGCCCTGGGCGAGCCTGCCGGGATGCGGAAGGCGACCGTCCGGTTGTTCCAGCCCCAGGTGGGCGCGGTGGGCGCGTAGGATAGCAGGCGGAAGCGCCGATAGCTGTTGGCGTTGGGTGCGAGCGCCAGCATGGACGGGCTCAGCAGCCGCTGCATCCCGGCCACACAGCGCTTGAGCGTCCCCTCGCCGTCCGCGGTCTCGCTGAAGACGTTGCGGCCGTCCCGGTCGAGCAGGCTGACATGGACGTGGAAGCCGGAGCCGGCGGTCTCGGGGAAGGGCTTGGCCATGAAGGTGGCGCGATGGCCGGTATCCAGGGCGGCGGCCTTGATCAGCCGCTTGAACATGATGCCCTGGTCGGCGACCTCGACCATGTCGGTGCCGTGGCCGAGATTCACCTCGAACTGGCCGGGCGCGTATTCTGAGACCACGCCCTTGTAGGGCAGCGCCTGCAGGTCGCACCACTGCTCGACCCGCTCGAAGAACGGGCCAAAATCGTCGAGCGTCTCATGGGTCCAGACCTCACCCTCGCGGGCATGGCGGCCAAAGCGCTCCAGATGAGGCAGGATCGGGAAGCCGTGGCGATCGGGCGACTTCTCGACCAGGTAGAACTCGAACTCCAGGGCGGCACACGGAGTGAGGCCCAGCTCGGCGAAGCGCGCCGCCACCTTGGCCAGTACGGTCCGCGGGCTGTAGGGGAACGGGCCGCCATCGTGGTCGCGCAGCTCGCCCAGCACCTGGCAGGAGGCTGGCCGCCATGGCACCGGGGCCAGGGTGCGCGGCTCCAGGTAGAGCGGCCGGTCGGCATCGCCCTCCTCCCAGACGAGGCCCGAGCGGTCGACGTTCGTGCCGGTCGTGTCCAGGCTGTAGAGCGAGCTGGTGAAGATCGAGCCGCCGGAAAGGGCGGAAATCACGTCGACCTTCGGGATCCGCTTGCCGCGCGGGATCCCCACCAGGTCCGGCAGCAGCAGGTCGGCATGCTCGACCAGCGGATGTTCGTCGAAGAAGGCCTGAACGAGCGGGTGCATGATGGAACGGCCGGCGTCGGTTGCCCGGCGCCGGCCGTGTCTTCGAATAGCGAAGATCCGGCGGACGCGCGTCCTTCCACCTAGTCGGGAAAAGGTGCGCTCGCCAAGCCGGTTAGATGCTGTCCTGCACCCACTCGACCAGCTTCGACTTCGGCATAGCGCCGACCTTGGTCGAGGCCAGCTCGCCATTCTTGAAGATCATCAGGGTCGGGATGCCGCGCACGCCATACTTGGTGGGGGTGAGCGGGTTCTCGTCGATGTTGACCTTCACGACCTGGATCTTGTCGCCCAGCTCGTTCTGCAGGTCCTCCAGGTGCGGGGCGATCATGCGGCAGGGCCCGCACCACTCCGCCCAGAAATCGACCAGGACCGGCTTTTGCGCCTTCAACACATCCGTGTCGAAGGCGACGTCGGTCGTCTTTGCTACACCCATGATCGACTGCCTTCGCGATCACGACCCGACGGGGGCCGTGTCCTTGTGCCTGAAGTAGGTATCGAGCAGGCACCGCGTCAAGTTCGGCCGACCCTCATGAGCGGCCTGCGCCCGTGCCGACCGGAACGTGCCGGCGCAGCAGCTCGGCCGGCAACGGCATCACGGTGAGCGTGTCGGTCCAGACCAGGGCCGCCCGGACCGGCCGGTCCGGGAAGCGCTGCTCCAGCAGTGCCGCGTAGGCTGCCAGCTGGCGCAGATAGGCCACGGGTGCCACGTCCGCGCTGGCCGGGGCGGCACGCGCGGTCTTGAAGTCGACCAGATGGATTGCATCCGGACCGATCGCGATCCGGTCGATCTGGCCGCTCACCGGTATGCCGCTGAGCGTGCCGGTGATCGCCTGCTCGGCGCGCGATCCCGGCGCGAACAAGGGACGCAGCTGGGGATGACCCAGCACCGCCAGCACCTGGGCCGTCAGGCGCTGGCGCAGCTCCGGTGCCAGCTCGCTGGCAAAGCGGCCGGCATAGCGTTCGGCCGCGGCCGGGCGGTCCGACGCGGGCAGTTCCGGCAAGAACTGGAGCAGGCGATGGGCATGGAGGCCGAAGGCGCGTGCCTCCGGTCCGGCCCCCGTGGCCGGCGGATCGTCGCCGCCCGCGCGCGAGGGGGCGAGGCTGCGTACCGCGGCCGGCTCCTCGGGCGGGGCCGCACGCAGCCAGGCGGGCTCGGCCGCCTCCGCGCGGGCCGGTGCGCTGGCCACAGGCCCGCCCGGTGCCGCCATGTCCCCGCCGAGGCGGCGCAGCAGCACTTCGCCGCCGAGGAGGGCGCTCGCGGCATCAACCCGGCGCTCGCAGCCGCCTGCAGCCTCCAGCGCGCTGCAGACGCGCACATGCCAGCAAGGCTCGGCCTTGTCCGAGGGCTCGCCCCAGCCGGCCAGGTAGAGCCGGTCGCGTGCCCGGGTGAGCGCTACATAGAGCAGCCGGCGCGCCTCTTCGGCCTCGCGGCGGTCCTGGTCCTGGACCAGCTTCTCGACCAGAGGCGGGCGGCTGCCCTTGCTGCCGCGCAGGAACACCAGGCCGCTGGACGCGTCCCGGATCAGGCTGCCCTGCCGCCCGCACTGGCCCGGCCCAGCATCGGCCAGGATCACGACCGGCGCTTCCAGGCCCTTGGAGCCGTGCACGGTGAGCACCCGCACCTCGTCGCGGGCACTCTCCGGGTCGCGCTTGAGCTGGGCATCCGAGGCGGACAGCCAGTGGAGGAAGCCGGACAGGGAGGCCGGATGGCCGCGCTCGTACTCCAGGCACTGGCCGAGAAAGGCCTCCAGCGGCTCGACCACCTCGCGGCCCATCCGCTCGACGAAGCGCTGGCGGGCCCCGCCCGTGCCCAGGACATGGCAGAACAGCTCGTAGGGCGGCATGAAGTCCGCGCGGCGGATCCACTCGCTCAACCGCTCATAGGCCTGGGCCAGTTGGGGCGAGGTCTCGGCGAACGCGCGCAGCCGCTCCATCAGGCTGGTCTGGCCGCGGTCATGAGCCAGCAGGAACAGCTCGTCCTCGCCCAGCTCGAGCAGCGGGCTCTTGAGCACGCAGGCCAGCGACAGGTCGTCCTCCGGCAGCACCAGCACGGCACCCAGGGCCAGGAGGTCGCGCACCGCCAGATGCTCGACCAGGGTGAAGCGATCCGCACCCGCCACCGGGATGCCGCGCCGCTTCAGCGCACGGATCACCAGGTCCTGGATGCGGCCGCGCTTGCGCACCAGCACGAGGAAGTCCTGGGCGCGCAGCTGCTGGCCCGACGAGTCCAGGGGCTCGCGCCGGGTGATCGCGTCCTCGATAAAGTTGGCGATCGCGGCTGCGACCTTCTGCTGCCCGGTCTCGACCAAGTCCGGCCGCCGGTCCGGCTGCCAGGGGTCGTAGCTCGTCTTGTCGTCACCAGGCACCAGGGGCCAGATCCCGACCAAGCCGGGCGCGCCCCGGCGTGCGGTGGCGTGGCGGAGCACCGCACCGTCTGCCAGCACGCCCGGCCGGGCGTCCTCGGTGGCGAACACCTGGTCGACCAGCTCCAACACCGCCTCGGTCGAGCGGAAGGACGTGTCCAGCACCACGGTCCGAATCGGCCGGCCAGCACCCGCGGCCTTGGCCTCGAGCCCGGCGCGCACTTCCTGGAGCGATGCGAGGTCGGCACCCTGGAAGCCGTAGATCGACTGCTTCTCGTCGCCCACCACGAACAGGGTGCGGTGCCGGTTGCCGGCCCCCTCGCCGGTGTAGAAGTCTTCGACCAGCCGCTCGATGATCGCCCACTGCGCCGGGCTGGTGTCCTGCGCCTCGTCGACCAGGACATGATCGATCCGGGCGTCCAGCTTGTAGAGCACCCAGTCGCGCACCGACGGGTCGGCGAGCAGCCGGCCGGCCAGTGCGATCAGGTCGTCATAGTCGAGCTCACCCTCGAATGCTTTCTGCTGCTCGGCGTGGGCGATCGCGAAGAAGCCGGCGGCGAGCAGCGCCCCGGTCACCTCCGCACACTCGGCGGCAACCAGCCGCTCCATCGCACCCAGCACGCGGGCCTGTTCGGCAGCACAGGTCTCGGCCAGCGCCGCGTCGGCCTTCTTCATCGCGGCCGTGACGATGTCCTTGATCGGCTCGCCCTTGTCGGTGGTCCAGGCCCTGGCATAGGCGGGCCAGCCGGCCGCGCGGGCGCCGGCATCGGCCGCTTCCAGCCAGGCCTGCAGCCGCGCGGCCCGTGCCTGATAGTTCTTGCTGCCCCCGGCCAGTGCCGCCTGGATGTTGCGCAGCGCTGCAGGATCGAATGCGCCGTCCGCGCAGACCTCGGCCAGCAGTTCCTGGCAGCTCTGTCTGGCCCCCAGGCTTTCGGCCACGGACTGGGCCAGCCGCTCGACGCCCTCCGCACCGGCCGGCCCGTCCAGGAGCTGGCGGCGCATGCCGATGACCTCGGAGATCAGGTCGTCCACGGTCTGGTCGGCAAAGCGCTCGGCCAACACGCTCATGGCCTTGGCCATTGGCGTGCCCGGCTGCGCCGCCGCCTCGAACAGCGCCGCCTTGGCCGCGGCCAGGCGCTCGGCGGCGGTACGCTCGTCGAGCACCGAGAAATGCGGTGACACGCCGGCCTCCAGCGGGAAGCGCCGGAGCAGGGAGGAGGCCAGGCTGTGGATGGTGAAGATCGACAGGCCGGCCGGCAGGTCCAGGACCTTGTCGAACAGGCCGCGCGCTGCCGTCACCTCCTCCGACGTGGGGTCGCGGCCGAGCACGCCCGCAAGGTCGGCCAGGAGGTCGGCCTCGGCCGCGGCCGACCAGGCGGCCAGCCGTCCCTCGATCCGCTCGATCATCTCGGCGGCGGCCGCCTTGGTGAAGGTCAGGCCCAGGATCGAGTCCGGCGGGCTGCCGGCCAGGAGCAGGCGCAGCACCCGGTCGGCGAGCACGCGGGTCTTGCCGGTGCCGGCATTGGCGGTCACCCAGACGGACACGGTGGGGTCCGCGGCGGCCCGCTGCTCGGGCGTGGGCGGGGGCGGTAGCTTCCAGCTCAAGTGCCAGGCCCACTCGCGTCCAGCCGCTCCGGCTCGGCAGTCCATTCCGCCACCCGGGACAGGTGGTCATAGGCGTCCTGCCGGCGCGCGATTTCGGCCTTCGCCACCGCTATGTACGGGTTGCCCGGCTCGTCATACCAGGCGAGCAGGCGCAGCACGGCTTCCTCCAACCGGTCCAGATGCAGGTCCAATTCGTCCGCGAGCGAAGTCGCGAATCCCCCCCGCCCGGCCAGGCTCCACAAGGCCAGCTCGGCCAGCGCACAGCGCTGGAGATGGCCGAACCGGCCGTTGCGGGCGATCAGCCCCTCGATCAGGATCTGCGGCCGGCGCAGGCCTGCGACCTCGCTGGCCCTCGGGATTGCGCCGGTCTTGTAGTCGATGATCGCGACCCGTCCGTCCGGCAGGCATTCCAGCCGGTCGGCCTTGGCCTTGAGCTCGACCCGCCGCCCGGGAAGCTGGACCTGCCAGCTCCCGGTCCGCTCGGCTAGGATCTGGATGCCCTGGCAGCGCCGCGCCGCTTCCTCGGCCAGCACCTGCTCAGCCGCCCGGAGGAAGCGCGGCCACCACAGGGCCCGGACCTGCGGATAGTGAGTGAACCGGGCGAATGCCGCCTCACCCATCTTCTGCAGCACCGCAAATGGCTCGCCCGGCAGCGCTTCCGGATGGGCGCGCACGAAGCTCTCCATCGCCTGGTGCACGGCCACGCCGCGCTCCGCGGCACCGGCCTGGGCGTCCACCGGCTCCAGCTCGCGCAGGTTCAGGATCTTGCGGACATAGAAGAGATAGGGGTCGTCCAGCAGGGTCTCGACCTCGGTGGCCCAGATCTCGGCGGGCCTGGCCTGGCGGCCGGGCCTGGGCCTGGGCCGCTCGATCCGCCGGGTCGCCGGACGGCTGGCGTCTAGCCGCTCCACCAGGGCCGCGCGCGCCTGGTCGGCCTGGACCCGTCCCAGCAGGCCCGGGCCACGCAGGGCGGCTTCCAGGCGCACCAGGAAGCGCGATGGCGTGGTTGGGCTGCCGCCCGGGTCGCGCCGAGAGCGCACCAGGATCAGCTCGTCGGCGGCGAACTGGCCCAGCAGGTCATGACCGGCCATACCGATGCGGGCGTCCACCGGCGGCAGACCCAGCGTCTGGCGCATCGCCCGGTTCAGCCACGGCCCGGGATCGCTGTCCTCGGGCCAAGCTCCCTCGTCCAGCCCGGCCACCACCACCCGGTCGGCATTCAGCAGACGTGCCTCGAACCGGCCGCGGATCGCGATGCGCGGGTGGCGCGGCCGGCGCGGGCGGACCGGGATCTCGGCCATCAGCACGGCCAGAAGGGCCGGCCAGGCCGAGGGCGGCATCGGCGCCTCGTCGGCCAGCGCCAGCTCCAGCCGCGGCAGGAAGGCCGCGATCTCCGCCCCGGCCTCGCGGGCGAAGAACTCGGCGTCGCTGCCGTCCTCGTCGGTGGTGAGCCAGCGGATCAGGGCGACGTGGCGGCGCAGGATCTCGGCGGGCAGGGCCGGCTCGCCGCTGCCGAGCAGCTCGGCCAACGGTGCGGCCGCCCTGGCCAGCTCGGCGAACCACTCCGCCAGTCGTTCCTGCGCCACCGGTGCCCCCCAGCGGGTGCTGGGCTCGCGCAGCATCGCCAGCACGCCGTCCAGCCCGCCGGCCGGACGGGGACCGCGCAGCACGCCGCGCTCGAGCGCCCGCACTAGCCGGCGAAAATTGCCCTGGTCCTGGCCGCCCCGGCTCAGCGGGTGCTTGAGCAAGGCCAGGAGGGCGGCCGGCGGGAAATGCGCCACCGCGGCATGGGCGGCCAGCAGCAGGAGGCTGCCGGGCGGGGTCTGATCGAGCGGCGTGCCAGCACTGTCGTCGACCACGATACCGTAGCGGCCAAGCTCGATCGCGACCCGGCGCGCGAAGTTGCGGTCGGTCGTCACCAGCGCCGCGGTGCGCTCGGGCTGCTCCATGGCCTCGCGCAGATGCAGGGCGACCGACACGGAGGCGGCCGCCGGCTCCCGCCAGGTCTCGATCGTGAGTCCGTCCACCACCTCCTCCGGCAGATCGGCGCCCGCGGCGGGCACGACCTCGCCGATCCGCCGGGCCAGCCGCTCGCGCGGCCGCGCCGCTGCGGCACCCGGCCAGGGACGCACCTCGCGCGGCTCGGCGCCGATCCGCTCCAGCAGGATGGTCAGCGGGGCCAGCGGATGAGTGGGACTGGTCGCCTCGGTACTGGCAGGATCCAGGCCCTGGAGGACCAGATGTCCATCGGGAAGACTCGCCACTACCGCCATCAGGCGGGCGACGGCCGGGATGCTGCCGGTGACACCGGCGACGATCACCGGGTGGCTGGGTGGCCGGGTGAGCCAGCTCGCCGCGCGTGCCTCCAGAAGCAGGCGGCGCCGCTCGGCCGGATCGACCCGGCCTTCCTCGGCCAGCACGGCTGGCCAGGCCCGATCCAGGATCTTCAGGAAGGTCAGGGTGCGCTGCCAGTGCTCGGCCAGCTCTTCGGGCACCAGCTGGTCCAGTCGGGCAGTGTCGACCTCCTCGGTCTGCAGCTCATCCAGGAAGCGGGCGAGGTCGCCGGCCAGGCGCAGGGAGCGGTCCATGTTCGGCGTCTGGCCCGACACCTCCTCTATCCTGCGCACCAGCCGGGCCAGCAGCAGGCGGCGGCGGATCGTGCAGATCGCGGGCGGCAGGTCCAGGGCACTCGCCGGGTCGAGCAGGAGCGCATCCTCCTCGATCTCGCCGATCGGCTGGATGCGCGGGCAGAGCCTAGTTGAGCCGTCGTCTGGCCGCAGCTCCTCGCGCAGTGCCAGCACCGCGCGCCGCGAGGGCAGGAGGATCAGCGCCTCCTCCAGCCGGTCGCCGAACATCTGATCCAGGCCCCGGACCAGGGACGGCAGGAAGGGCGTGGTGAAGGGGATCGTCCACAGGCTCATCGTGAGCCTTCAGCTACCGAAACCGTGCTGCGTGTGCCAGTCCCGGATGGGACCTAGCGCCGGATGGTCCAGCGCCTGCTGCAACTGAGTGCGCACCCGTGGCAGCAGCGCCTGGTAGGCGGTCTTGCCGTCGCGCACCGCCAGGCGCCGGAACAGGCCGAGGATCTTGGTGGTGCGCTGCGCTGCCATGATCGCGCAGGCCGCGGTGAAACGCTCGGCATCCAGGTCCGGTCGGAGGTCGAGATAGCGTCCGGCGGCGGCCGCCACCGTGCCCTCCGCGACATCGCGCCGGGCATCGACCAGGAGCGAGACCAGGTCGTAGGTGGGCGGGCCAATCCTGGCACCCTGGAAGTCGATCAGGGCGAAACGTTCGCCCACGGCCAGGAGATTCAGGGCGTGGAAGTCGCGATGGACCACCACATCCCTGCCGACCCGTGCCGCCGGCAGCACGCCCTGCCAGCGCTGGAGCAGATCCTCGCGCACCGGTGCGGGCAGGCCGGTGGCGGCCCATTCGGCGAAGATGCCGATCTCGAACAGGAAGAACGCGTCGTCATAGGCCGGCAGGAAGTCCGGAACCGGTGCTCCCTGGAGGCGCACGAGCTCGGCCACTGCCCGATTATAGAGACTGGCCTCTATCTCTGGCCGGTCCGTGCACAGTCGGGCGAGCAGGCCATCGCCGAAATCCTCGACCAGGAGGAAGCCCGCTTCGGCATCCGCCTGATGGATCTTCGGCGCCAGCAGGCCCTGGCTACGCAGCCAGTCCGCCATCCGCACGAACAGCGCGGTATCCTCGGGCGGCGGGGCGTCGACCAGCAGGGCGGGCGAGGGGCCGCCCTCCAGCCGCTCGTAGCGGCGCAAGGAGGCGTCGCCGGCAAGTGGCAGGCGCGCGGCTCCCGCCCAGGGCGAGTCGGCCAGGAAGGCGGCGAGCGCGGCGTCGCGGGTCATGCAGCGAGCTCCGCCAGCCGTCCCGCCCAACCAGGGCCCGCCGTGATCGTCAGCCGCCTGGCGTCCGGCCGCTCCGTCTCGGCGAGGGCCAGCAGCAGCGGGTCGCCCGGCAGGCGGTCGCCGCCATGCTCCGGCCATTCGACGAGCAGCGCGCCATCGCGTAGCACCTCGTCCAGACCCAGCGTCGCGACTTCGTCCGGATCGCCCAGCCGGTAGAGGTCGGCATGGCCGACCAGCAGGCCTGGCAGGTCGTAGAGCTGAAGCAGGGTGAAGGTGGGCGAGGGCACCTCGATCTCGGCACCGGCCAGCGCCCGGATGGCGGCACGCGCCAGCTCGGACTTGCCGGCGCCGAGATCGCCGGACAGGCCGACCAGGTCGCCCTTGCGCAGCAGCCGGGCGAGCCTGGCCGCGAACGCATGCGTCGCAGCCAGGTTAGCCAGCTCCAGCTCCCGGGTCGCGGCCAGGCGGCCCTCGCTCAGTACCGGTAGTGCTCGGGCTTGAACGGGCCCTGCGGGGTCACGCCGATATAGGCGGCCTGCTGCTCGTTCAGCTCGGTGAGCTTCACGCCCAGCTTCTCCAGATGCAGGCGCGCGACCTTCTCATCCAGGTGCTTGGGCAGGGTGTAGACCTTCTTCTCGTACTTCTCGGCGTTCTGCCAGAGCTCGATCTGGGCCAGCACCTGGTTGGTGAAGGAAGCCGACATCACGAAGGCCGGGTGGCCCTTGGCGCAGCCGAGATTGACCAGCCGGCCCTTGGCCAGGATCACGATCCGCTTGCCGTCGGGGAACTCGACCTCGTCGACCTGCGGCTTGACCTCTTCCCACTTGTAGTTCTGCAGGGCTGCGATCTGGATCTCAGAGTCGAAATGGCCGATGTTGCAGACCACCGCCGAGTCCTTCATCGCCCGCATGTGGTCGATGGTGATCACGTCGATGTTGCCGGTGGCGGTGACGAAGATGTCGCCGATGGGCGCCGCCTCGTCCATGGTCAGGACCTGGTAGCCCTGCATCGCCGCCTGCAGCGCGCAGATCGGGTCGACCTCGGTCACGATCACCCGCGCACCCTGCGAGCGCAGGCTTTCCGCCGAGCCCTTGCCGACATCGCCGAAGCCGGCGACGACCGCGACCTTACCGGCCATCATCAGGCCGGTGGCGCGCTTGATGCCGTCCACCAGCGACTCGCGGCAGCCATAGAGGTTGTCGAACTTCGACTTGGTGACGCTGTCGTTCACGTTGATGGCCGGGACCATCAGCTTGCCGGCCTTGGCCATGTCGTAGAGCCGGTGCACGCCGGTGGTGGTCTCTTCCGAGATGCCGCGGACGTTCTTCATCAGCTCGGGATAGTCGTTGTGCATGACCAGCGTCAGGTCGCCGCCGTCATCCAGGATCATGTTCGGCGTCCAGCCGTCCGGACCCTTGATCGTCTGGCGCAGGCACCAGTCGTATTCTTCCTCGGTCTCACCCTTCCAGGCGAACACCGGGATGCCCTGCTTGGCGATCGCCGCGGCGGCCTGGTCCTGGGTCGAGAAGATGTTGCAGGACGACCAGCGGATCGTGGCGCCAAGATGGGCCAGGGTGCGGATCAGCACCGCGGTCTCGATGGTCATGTGCAGCGAGCCGGCGATCCGGGCACCCTTCAGGGGCTGGCTGTCGCCATACTCGGCGCGCAGCGCCATCAGGCCCGGCATCTCCTTCTCAGCCAGCAGGATCTCGCGCAGGCCCCAGTCGGCCAGGCCGATGTCGGCGACCTTGTAGTCAGTGAACTCTGCCATGGTGCTCTTCAAAGATTCGGGTCAGGTGGCGGCGCGGGATACCGCTCGTCACGCCGGGCCGTTGCCGGGGACAGGAGGAAGGAAGCCGCCCGCGCGGTCCGACGGATATAAAGCATAATGCATATGTTCGGCAAGCCAGCCGAGTGACCGCTGCTACCGCCGGTCGGGCCGGGTGGCCAGCGCCAGGGCGGCCGCCACCGCGGCCACGCCCAGCAGCAGCGACCAGCCGATCGGCTCGCCCAGCGCGACCGCGCCCGCCACTCCGGCCGCCACGGCATTGGTGGTGATCGCCATGGCCACGCGGGTAGGGGTGGTGCGCGCAATCGCCTCGGCCCAGAGCCAGTAGGCGAGCGCACCACCCACTAGGCCCACGTACAGCGCCACCAGCGCCTGGGTCCCGGTATAATCCGCCAGCCCCGCCAAGCCGCCGTTGAGCCAGGCGATCAGGAACAGGATCGGCATCGACACCGCCATGCCCAGCGAGGTGAAGCGCAAGGGGCCGGAGC
The DNA here is from genome assembly GCF_009806515.1 of Geminicoccus flavidas. GTDB lineage: Bacteria > Pseudomonadota > Alphaproteobacteria > Geminicoccales > Geminicoccaceae > Geminicoccus > Geminicoccus flavidus. The sequence continues at coordinate 15,294 of NZ_WUJP01000008.1, forward strand.
GGACGATGAAGCGGCGCGACCAGATGTTGTAGCAGGCCAGGAACAGGGTGCCGCCCAGCATCATCAGGTCGCCCAGCCACGAGTCGGGCGGTGCCTGGGCGAGCCCGCCCCACAAGGCGATCGCGACCCCGCCGAGGGCGATCAGCGCCGCTGCGGCCTTGCGCCACGTGAAGCGCTCGACCCGCAGCATTGCCGCCACCGCCATGGTTAGGAGCGGCAAGGTGGCGAGCGTCAGCGCCGCCCGGCCGGCCGTGGTGAATACCAGGGCCTGGTTCAGGATCACCGGGAACAGGACGAAGAACAGGATGCCCAGCAGCGCCACTACCGGCAGGTCGCGCAGGCTGGGCCAGCGCTCCAGCTTCAGGCAGGCGATCGGGAAGAGCACCAGGACGCCGATGCCGAACCGGATCGCGGCCAGGGTGAACGGGTCGGTCGACGGGGCCAAGTAGCGGATGCCGGTGATCGCGGTGCCGCCGAACACGGCCGAGCCCACGCCCGCCGCGATGCCTAGGAGTTCGGACAAGGAGGTTCCGGGTTCGAATGCGCAGGTGCCAGGGACCTGACCACGCTCGGGCGACGGGGGCAATGCCCGGCCGGCCGCACCGCCCGATCAGGGCAACGGCTTCGGTCCCACTGCGACCGCGACGACTAGCCCGTGCTGGGCCTTGGTCCGTACAGGTCGGCCGAGCGGTCCAGATGGCGGACCATCGCCGCCTCCGCCCCTTCGGCGTCGTGCGCGGCGATCCGGTCGATGATCTCGGCATGCTCGCGCAAGGTCACCTCCTCGTTGCCGGGCCAGATCAGGAGGTCGGTGCGGTGCGCCTGCAGCCAGCTCAGCATCGCCTCGCTGACCGCATCGAAGATCGGGTTGCCGGAGATCCGGGTGATCTGCCGGTGGAACAGCATGTCGGCCCGGATGAAGGCCGGCACGTCGCCGATCTGCTGGCGCTGGGCCGCCAGTGCGTCGCGCAGCTGGGCCAGGTCGTCCGGCGTGGCCAGCTCGGCGGCACTGCGCACCATGCCGCGCTCGAAGAAGCGCCGGGCCTGCTTGAGGTGGTCGAGATTGGTGGGCGAGGCGTTGAGCAGGAACTGGGCGGCCAGGTCCACTTGGCGGACCAGCGAGCGCGCAGTGATCTCGCGCACCTTGGCCCGCTCGCCATGGTTGATCTGAATCAGGCCGAGATTGGCCAGGGCCTGCATGGCCTCGCGGATCGCCGGGCGGCCGACGCCAAAGCGCTCCATCAGCACCCGCTCGGAGGGTAGGGTCTCGCCAGTGCCGATCTCGCCGGAGGTGATCATGCCGGCCAAGCGGTCGAACACCTCGTCGGAGAGCTTGCGTCGGACGATGTGGTCGCTGTTCATGGTCCCGATCGAAGCCTGTCGCCGGCTCAGCCTAGGCCGTCCCGGACTCCAACGAAATAGTCGTCGCCGCCGATCTGGCCGCCCTTGAACGCCAGTTCCGGCCCGTCGCTGCCATCCGGGCGGTGCGAGCGGCACAAGGGCGAGCCCGGCGTGCGCGGCTGCGGCAGGCGCAGGGTGAGCGCCAGCACGCCGAGCTCGCCCAGCGCATGGCTGGACGTGTCGCCGCCCGCCACCACCGCGCGGGCGAGCCCGGCCGTCCGGATCAGCCGGTCCAGGATCCGGCCGAGCCGGCGCCCGAGCTCCGCCCGGCCGGCCTCGTCGACCGCAGCGGCACTCTCCGGCCCGAGCGCGCTGGCCAGGATGACGCTCCTTCCGCCATCCAGCACCTCCAGCGCCGCTGCGACCGCACGCTCGACCCCGCCTTCGGCCAGCAGTTCCTGGGGGCTGCGGGCCAGGAGCCGGAAGCCGTGCGCCTCGGCGTGGCGGATCTGGCGCTCGGTGGTGGGCGAGACGCTCCCCGACACCACGGCCAGCCGCTCGACGGCCCCGGGGGACGCGAATGCCGGGGCAGGCTCGAGCAGCCCGGCCTCCCGCCACGCTGCCAGCAGCGCATATTCCACGCCGGACGAGCCGACTACGAAGCGGGGGCGCTGCCGGGACAGGCGGGCCAGCTGCCGGCCCACCGCAAGCTGGCTCGCCCGGTCGGCGACGTCGAACAGGAGCACGGCGGCACGTTCGGCCAGCGCGTCGACCCGGGCGTCCGCGTCCGGCTGCTCCAGGGTCGGCAGGTCGACCAGGCCCAGCGACCGCTCCGTCTGCGCTGCCAGGTGCCGGCGCAGGTCGGCCTCGGCCATGGGGGTCACCGGATGCCGGCTCATCACCGGGTGGCGGTCGATCCGGTAGACCTCGTCGCGATAGGCGGCGAAGAGCTGGCCCATGAAGGTGTAGCGGCGCAGTTGCGGCACGCCCACCACCACGGGCGTGCAGGCTTGGCCAAACAAGTCGGCACCGAGCTCCAAGGCCCGGCCGATGCTGCCGATCGAGGGCGAGCTGTCGAAGGTCGAGCAGACCTTGTAGTGGCAGACGGCTGCCCCTTGTCGGTGCAGCCAGCGGAACGCCGGCGGCAGGTGCCGGTCCATCCAGGCCGGGCTCTGGCTGCGGCTGGTGCCTGCCAGCCCCACCGCGTCGAATCCTGCGAAGCGGCCCTGCTCGTGCTCGTCCGGCGGGCGGACGAATAGCACGGTCCTGATGCCGGCCGAGCCCAGCGCCTCCAGCGCGTCGGTGGATCCGGTGAGGTCGTCGCCATAGAAGGAAAGGAGGGGTGGGGCGGCCATCGTCCAGCACAGCATCGGCTCTTGACGAGTTCGGTATAGTGATCATACCAGTTCTCGTCAACCGGAGGATGACATGGCGGATGGGCAGGCAGCAGACGGGATCCGAGTCACCTACCGGATCGAGACGGCCGGGTCGGTCGAGGCGCTGGCGAACAAGATCGCGAGCGACCAGTCGACCGGCACCTTCACCGAAGTACCCGGTGAGACGGCGGAGCTGAAGGCCCGCTGCGCCGCCCGGGTGATCGCGATCCGGCGATTGCCGGACGCGGACCGGCCGGGTTTTCCCACGAACGAACCCGGGCCCTACCGCCGTGCCGACGTCGACATCCTGTTCCCCCTGGCGGTGGTCGGCACGGACATCGCGGCGCTCCTGACCATCTGTCTCGGCGGCGTGTTCTCCATCAAGGGCCTCACCGGCATCCGCGTAATCGATCTCGACCTGCCGCCCGAGTTCGTCCAGGCCCATCCCGGCCCGAAATTCGGCATCGAGGGCAGCCGGCGCCTGACCGGCGTGTGGGACTGGCCGCTGATCGGCACCATCATCAAGCCGAACCTGGGGCTCTCGCCTGAGGACAGCGCCGCGATCGCGAAGGAGCTGGTCGAAGCCGGGGTCGACTTCATCAAGGACGACGAGAAGCTGATGAACCCCGGCTACTCGCCGCTGGAGGCGCGGGTGAAGGCGGTGATGCCGGTGATCCTCGATGGCGAGCAGCGCACCGGCCGCAAGGTCATGTACGCGTTCGGCCTGTCCTCGGCCGATTCCGACCAGATGGCCCGCCACCACGACCTGATCGCCAAGGCCGGCGGCAACGCCGCGGTGGTCAACATCGTCTCGATCGGCCCGGCCGGCATGGCCTTCCTGCGCAAGCGGACCGAGCTTGTCCTCCACGCCCACCGCAACGGCTGGGACATCCTGACCCGCCACCCGGCGCTGGGCTTCTCCTTCACCGTCTACCAAAAGATCTGGCGCCTGCTGGGAGTCGACCAGTTCCAGGTCAACGGCATTGGCGCAAAATACTGGGAGCCGGACGAGAGCTTCGTCCAGTCCTTCAAGGACTGCAGCACGCCTATGCTCTCCCCGGCCGACCGCGCCCTGCCGGTGGTCTGCTCCGGCCAGTGGGGCGGCCAAGCGCCCGAGACCTATCGCCGGACCGGCCGTACCGTCGACCTGATGTATCTGGGCGGCGGCGGCATCGTTGGCCACCCCGGTGGCCCCGGTGCCGGCGTGCGCGCCATCCGCCAGGCCTGGGAGGCGGCGGTCCAGGACATCCCGCTGGAGCAGTACGCCAAGACCCACCGCGAACTCGCCCAATCGCTCGAGCGCTTCGGCGGCAGGGCCCCCGGCTGAGGGCTGGCCCGCTCGGGCCCAATGGTCGACGCCT
>NZ_WUJP01000080.1 GCF_009806515.1 Geminicoccus flavidas
CGGCGAGACGGCGCTCTACGCCGCCACCGCCCGCCGACAGCCCGACCTGGACGGTCTGCGGCTCGTCGCAGCGGATCGTCACCTTGCCGGTCGCCTGGTTGGTGCGCGCCGTATCGATCACGCCGAACGCCAAGGCGGCAATCCTGACCTCGCAGCCGGCGCGGGCCGAGCCAGCGCCGGCAAGCAGGGCGGCCAGCCCAAGCAGGACGGGCCAAGGCCAGTTCATCGGCACCGCACCTCGCCAAGGAAGGGCATCGGGTCGTCGCCGTCGATGCCCGGCAGCAGGCAGGTGACGGATCCGCCCGGCAGCGCTGCCAAGACCGCCACCCCGCCCGAGCCGATCCCGGTGGCATGGGCCAGCCCGTCCCGGCCGACCAGGGCCAGCACCGCGCCTGCCGAATCGGCCAGCTCCAGGCCGCCCGGCAGCGGTTGGCCCTGCCCGTCGACCAGCCGCACCGTCGCCTGCCGCTCACGGCGGATGCCGAAATCGACGGTCATGCCGCTGCGGTCGGCGGGCACCGCGTCCACCTGCGGGTCGCTGACCTGGGCATCCAGCGGCAGGTCCTCGACCTCGACCCGGATCCGGTTGGACTGGTAGGGCAGCAGCCCCGGCAGGAGCAACCGACCATCCGCATCGGTCCGGCCGACCTCGCGGTTCTCGAGGTAGACGCGCACGTCCGGCATGTCCGGCAGCTCCACCATGCCGAACGCGCGGCCCAGGCGGCGGGACCCATCGAACCGGCCGTCCACCACGGCGAGGGAGCCCGACAGGTTCGGGCGGATGGCAGTGCTGTCCTTGCCGAGTTCCGCATCAATCCGGGTCGAGAGCTTGCTCCAGTCGTAGCCGAGGCTGCCGGCAAGGCGCGAGGAGTCGTCACTGCCGGCCCGGGCGGCGACCAGCCAGTCCGCGCCGAGGTCGCTGTCACCCTTGTTGCGCCGGTACTGCACTTCTGCGGACGTGCCGGACGCATCGTGGGCCGAGCCGGCGATAGCGCTGTCGCGCCGGTTGATCGGCAGGACATAGTTCAGGAAGAAGACCGCCTCATCGGACGGGTCGATCAGCTTGGCCGCGGTGAGCACGACCGAGCCCGGCCCCAGCCTGGTGGACCAGGAGGCGCTGGCCGACAGCGTGTCTTCGGCGGTGCGCTCGTCGCGATGCACCAGGAACAGGCCGACATTGCCGAGCGTGCCAAGGTCCAGGCCGACCCGGACCTGATCGATCCGGTTGGGCTGGGCACCGTTCTCGGCATCGCCCAGCTCCTGCCAGTCGTCACTCGTAAACCGCGTGCCGATGC
>NZ_WUJP01000081.1 GCF_009806515.1 Geminicoccus flavidas
CGAAGCTGAACGGGCGGCCGAGATATTCGTAGTCGAGCTGCCCCAGCCAGCCCGTGCCGCCGTCCTCGGCCAGCCCGATGCCGACCCCGCCGCTCAGCGTACCGAACCGGCCGATCGCGGCCGTTCCTCCGGCGGCGGCGTTCTGCAGGTCGGGCGATGCCTCGAGATGGACCTCGCCGGTGAAGCGGTCGGAGAAACCGTAGCGATGGGTTACGGAGACAAACGGGTCGCCGTATTCGAAGCTCTCCAGCCCATAGTCCTCGCGCACCAGACCAGCCTCGTAGGCATAGTCGTGCAGGCCCACGCGCAGCATCCGCGCGCTGACATAATAGGGCTGGGTGACCACGCGCTGCCGGCCGAGCAGATCGGTGACGGTGACCTGCAGCTCGCCCGCCCCGGTGATCACCGGCAGCTGGTCGATCTGGAACGGGCCGGCCGGCACGTCCCCGGAGAAGCGCTGGAGGTCGTCGACATAGACGTCGACCACCGATGCGCTGTCGGCGAGCCCGCCGATGGTCGGCAGCGGAAAGGTAATGAAGGAGGGATCGGTGCCGAAATTGCTGGCCCACTGGATGCCGCCATAGCGAAAGGGACGGCTGAAGGCGCCACCCACGGCCAGCGCGTCACCCAGCCGCAGCGATGCACGCCGCTCCAGGAAGTCACGGGAGTAGCCGGTTTCCAGGCGCACGAACTCGCCGTCGGAAGAGAGGGCATCGGCGGCCAGCAGGCTGGAGGTGAGCACGCCCCCTGCCCCAAACAGGCCGGCCTCGAACAGGCCGTCCAGGCGGCTGCGGATGCCATCGCCCGCCAGATACTGCACGTCATAGTCCAGGAATCCACCAAAGCCGGTCACCACCGGCGGGCGCTCCGCGGCCTCGCCTCCCAGCCGAACCGGGTCCAGCGACACGGGCGGAACGGACAGGGCCAGCTCCAGGTCGACCTCGTCGATCTCGACCTTGGCACCCGGGATCGCATCGATCGGGTAGAAGGGCTGGCCGTTCAGGGTCAGCACCTGGTCCTGGTCCACCACGAGGCGCCAGCGCAGGGCTTCGGCCAGCTCGACCACGAGCCGCCCGGTCGCGGCCTCGCGGGCGAAGATCGCGGAGTCGCTCACCTTCTGGCCGTTCACCGTCACGGCATAGAGCTGCTCGACCCAGGCGCGCTCCGGCTCGATCGGTGGCAGGATCGGGGCGCGATGCAGTTCGGCTGGCGGCGGCCCCGGCCGCTCCGGAACCGGTGGCGGCATATCCACCCGGGTGGCCGGCACGGCAGCGGTGGTACGGCGCACCGCGAAGTGGTCGAGCGTGCGGTGCTGGCTGGCCGGCTCAACCGGTGTGGCCGTCGGACCGGCTGCCGGTGCCGGTGCCGGCAGCTCGGGTGGCACGGGCGGCTCTGCCGCCAGCACCTTCAAAGGCGGCAGCGCGGTCTGGGCGGGCAGTGAAGCGGGCGCTGGCCTGCGCAGCGGGACGATGACAACGTTGCGGCCGGGCTCGACCGGGCGGCGCGTGGACTGGCCCGGCAGCGGTGGGACCGGCTCCTGCGCGTTCAATCCCGACCAGACGGTCGCGAGCAGCACGGCCGCCCAGACCTTACTCGCCCGGCGCGGCCAGGCGTTCTTCGAGCGTGCCAAGATTGGTTTCCGCGACCACCGTTAGGGAACTGCCGGCAGCGTTGCGGGGCAGCGGCCAGCTGCGCGTACGGCCGGGCAGCAGATAGAAGGGCTCCTTCACTTCGGCCACCGATGCGCCGGTTGCGCTACGCACCTGGATCCCACTCACCTGGACATGGGCCTGGCCGGCATTGCGCAGGCCGAGCAGCGGCCCGCGCGGTCCGGCGTCGATGCTCCAGACCGGGGCC
>NZ_WUJP01000082.1 GCF_009806515.1 Geminicoccus flavidas
GCGAGCGCGCCCGGCGGCTTCTGGAAGACCGGAACATTGAACCCGAGCGCGAACTGGACTCCGCCCGGCGCGGCCTGGCCGGTCGCCGGTGCCGGCACCTCGGAGATCAGCAGGCGGAAGCTGCGCTCCGTGCTCGGCCGGGAGCGGTCGCGCAGGGCCAGGCGGATCACTTGCTGGGCACCCACCTTCAGGCTGAAGACCGGCGGCACGGCCAGCAGTTCCGGGGCGGGCTCCAGGGCGGCGGCCATCGGCGAGTCCAGCCAGCGCATGGCGCTGACCTGCAGGACGCTGACCGCTGGACCGTCGTTGCGCACCACGATCGTGGCCGTGCCGGTCTGGCCGAGCTCCAGCCTGGTGGGCGAGACCGACAGGTCGCCGCCCTGAACCGGTGTCGCCAGGACCGCCGCTGCCAGGCCCAGCAGCCCCGCTGCCAGGCGGCGGCGGCCGAGGCTGCCGAAGACGGGATCCCGGTTCGCCATGGCACTCACGGGAAGGTGAGCGTCACGTTCACCGTGTCAGCATAGTTGCCGGCCGGGACCGTCTGGTTGCCGGGGATGCGGCCATAGACCGGGATGGTGCCGCCACCCGCCACCAGCCGGATCTCGGTATAGGCGTTGGTGTTGGTGCCGAACAGCGCCG
>NZ_WUJP01000083.1 GCF_009806515.1 Geminicoccus flavidas
TGCGGGTGGAGTTGCGGTAGAGCTGGTAGTTCAGCTCGTTGCTCCCCGACCGCATGCGCCGGGCGTTGATGCTGCCGCTGCCGCCGCCGTCCAGCTCGAAGACCAGGTTGCCGACCGGGCAGTTGGCGAACCCGATCTGGCCGTCCGTGTCGAGATGGGCGGTCTGGCCGGAGGTATAGGTGCCAAAGCTCATGGTGCCGCCGGTGAGCGAGCAGCTCGTCTGCACCACGGCCGAGACCGCGAGCGTTCCGGTGGTGGTCGGAGCCGGGGCCGGCCTGGGGGCCAGGGCGAGGCCGATCCCCAGCAGGCCGCCGGCCAGGCAAGCTGCACGCGTCATGGTCCGATCTCCTTGAACCGCCGTCGAGCACGGGCAAGCATTAATTCAACTTGTGGTTTATTCTCGCGGGAATCATGCGCTGGCAACGGGCTTGTCGTGAGCGGATTCAAGCCATGCAGGAATGATCGTCCTCGCGTGCCCGGCTGGCCCGCTCGCCCCAGAAGCGGACGGTCGAGAGCAGCTTCGGCCGGTCGATCGGCTTGGTGAGATAGGCGTCCATGCCGGCGGCACGGCCTGCCGCCTCGTCGTCGGCCAGGGCATCGGCGCTGAGCGCCACCACCGGCGTGGATCGCAGGTGCCGGTCGGCAAGCGCCCGGATCTGCCGGGTCGCCACCAGCCCGTCCATGCCAGGCATCTGCACGTCCATCAGCACTAGGTCGATGCCGCCGGACGCCACCTTGGCCACCGCCGCCGCACCATCGCCGACACTGCTCACCCGATGCCCGGCTTTGCCGAGGACGATCGTGGCCAGCTTGATGTTCACCGGGTTGTCGTCCGCGACCAGGACATGCAGGGGGCAGCCATCATGCTCCTGCACATCATGCCGGGTCCAAAAGCCTGATCGTTCCGGAGGTTGGACCAGCCGGATCAGGATCTGCATCAGCTCATCGTCGCTGAACGGCTCCGCGAGATAGGCGTCGAACCCCTGCTCGCGGGCCTGGGCGGCATCGCCACGCAGGCCGGAGCCGGCGATCCGCACCGTGCGCACCATCTGGCCGGCCTGAGCCCGCAGCTGTTCCAGCAGCGCCCGGGCATGGCCGGCCTCGACCATCTCACTGACGATCGCCAGGTCGAAGCGGGCGCCGCGGGTGCCGGCTTCCTGGATCTCGCGCAAGCCATCCGCCATTCCCGCGGCACCACGCACCGCCAGCCCCCAGCCGGCGGCGACCGTGCGCAGCCGCTCCCGCAAGGCCGCCCGCGGCTCCACCACCAGCAGCTCAAGACCGGCCAGGCTGACCGGCTCCGGGCCGGCCGGTGCTTCGGGAGCGGACCTGGCAGGCAGCTCGATGCGGAAGCTGGCGCCCCGCCCGGGGGCAGCATCCACGGCGAGCCGGCCGCCCATGGCACGGATCAGGCGCAGGCTCACCATCAGGCCCAGGCCGCTGCCGCCGAACTGCCGGGCAGTGGTCATGCCAGCTTGGCCGAAGCCGCTGAACAGCATGGCCATTCCGGCTGGGTCGAAGCCCCGCCCGGTGTCGCTGACCGACAGGACCAGAAGGTCGCCCGTCGCTCCTGGCACGTGGTCGAGCGCCACGGCGACCTGGCCGGTATCGGTGAACTTCACCGCATTGCCGATCAGGTTGACCAGGATCTGGCGCAGCCGGCCTGGATCGCCCCGCAGCCGCGCCGGCACGGCAGGATCGATAGCGAGGGTCAGGCCGATGCCCTTGGCCGACGCCTTCGGCCGGAAGGGGGCGACCGCCCGCTCCAGGATTAGGCGCGGATCAAAGGCAGTGTCGAGGAATGGCAGCCGGCCAGCCTCGGCCCGCGCCAGGTCGAGCATGTCGTTGATCACGGTCAGCAACGCTTCGGCGGAGCCGGTGATCGCTTCCACGCAGCCGCGCTGCTCCGGGCTGAGCTCGGTGTCGGCCAGGAGCCGGGTCATACCGAGCACGCCGTTCATCGGTTCGCGCAGCTCGTGGCTGAGCGCTGCCAGCACCGTCAGCGGCCGCTGGGTCCGCCGGCAGCGGCGCCGCCGACTGTTGCCGCGACCCGCCATCCTGGCGTCACCCCACCCAGCGCCCATGCCGCTCTCCGCTGTACCATCCAGAACCGGCATAGCGCTTATCGCGCAAAAGTTGAACCATCTGCAAAGGCAATGATTGAGATCACCAATTGATAGGATTATGTTCACGGAGCCGGGGATGGCCCGGCCAACAAGGACCAGCAAGATGGCCAAGCAGAAGCGAAACGCCCCAGTCGATCCCGCCAACCCCGACTCCGGCCAGGCCGCGGCACGCAAGCCGGTGCTGAAGAAGCCCAGGTTCGCGTTCGAGGATCTGGAAGCGCGTCACCAGTGGCTGTGGAAGCTGGCCTACAACGCGTTCGAGCAGCGCGTCACCAGTGCGGGCAGGCCGGCTGATACCCGGTTCGTGTTGCACCTGAGCGAGCTGCTGGGCCTGGGCCCGGCCGCGAACGACAACGGCAAGGGGCGCAGCGGCCTCGGCGCCTTCCTCGACGCCATGACGCCCGAGGAATTCGCCGAGTACAAGCAGCAGGATCAGCCCGGCTGAATTATTCGGACCGGCTTTCCTGCCGGCAGCGCCGCGGGTGGCAGCATCCGCGGCGCTGTTGCCCGTTCAGGCAGGGCGCACGATCAGGTCGAGCCCGTCCTGGTAGTAGAGGGTCAGGCCGTTGGCGAAGCTCACGAACTTGAACCCGGTCACGTCCGCACCCGACGCGGTGACATGGGCACCGGCCTCCCCCGTCCCGACGATCGCCTCGTCGGCCACCAGCCCCAGGGCGCGCAGGCCGCTGTCATTGTAGAGGACCACCTCGCCCCCGGCATCCTGGACGAGATCGCTCAGCGCCAGCTCGACCATCGGCACACCGCCGAGCTCGGCCGCAGGGTCGCCCGCCACGTCCAGCGGCCCCAGGTCCACCTCGTCCGCAAGCCAGTTGATCGCCGTGTCGCTCATCTTCTGACGCCCTGTCCAACCATACCCGAACCCGGGCCGACCGACGGATCCACCGCCCTCGGCCCAGCCTGCGTGCCTGTTGTCGCACTGATATGGTTAACGAAACGTTGCCACAAGCTGACTGACCGGGGCGCGGTGGCCAAAGCCGCCGCTAACCGTAGCTCCTCATACTCAAATATATCCCGGCCGGATATACCAGGGCCGACGTGACTCACGATTGCCCCGGCCGCCGGCGCACCCCTGCAGGCAGGTGGCGAAACGGCAGCAGGCCGGGATCGGCGGTATTCACGCCCGGTGCCGCCACCACCAGCACCTCGGCCGCGATCGGCTCGAACTCCGCGCGGAAATGCACGGAGCTCTTCAGGGCCAGGATCCGCTGGGCGGTAGGATCGACGCCCAGGTGGCGGAAGATGGCCGCGTCCGCTGCCTGCACCCGCCTGGTCGAGACCAGCACGCCGACCCCGTCCGGGCTGCCGGCGCGCAGGAACGCCATCGGGCCCAGGTCCATCCGGCTGCCGCGATACATGGGGCCGGTCGCGGTGAAGCGGCCATTGCCCAGGCGCTGCACGTACCAGTCGCCGGTGATCGGCGTCACACCGGCAGGGCCGAACCGTCCACCCAGCGGCAGGCCGCACAGCCAGGCACCGGCCCCGGCCGCATGCGCGGCCAGAGCCGCCTGCGGATCGGCCAGCAGCGCCAGCACCGCGTCCTCCGCGCGTGCCTCGATCAAGGCCGCGAGCAGGCCGGTCGTGTCGGAGGTACCTCCGCCGCCCGGATTGTCCTGCGTGTCCGCCAGCACCACCGGCCGGTCGCGCCGGCCGCCTTCCATTGCTGCCGCCACCGCCGCCTCCGCCGTCCACAGCCGGCCGGCAAAGTCGGGCTCTGCTGCAGCGAATGCCGCCGCGAGCTCGGCCACGGCCGCTTCGGCGTCCTCGGCCCGCGCGGCATAGGCCAGGAGCGAGGGCCCACCGCAGGCCGTGTCGCCCGGCGGGAAGCCCATGGCGATCGAGACGAAGCCGTCCAGCCGCGCCGCCAGCCGGTCGGCCAGACGGTAGAGGCCACCGGACGGCTCCGTCGTCGTGCACTGCCAGGGCAGCCCGATCAGGAAGTCCAGCTTGCGGTGCGCCTTGGCCAGCTTTTGGCCGCCGATCAGCCGCTCCAGCAGCGGCAGGCAGCGGGCACCGGTCTCGGCGATGTCGACATGCGGATAGGTACGGTACGCCACCAGCCCGTCGGCATGCCGCACCATGGCATCGGACACGTTGGCATGGAGATCCAGGGCCGCCACCAGCGGCGTGGTAGCGTGGAGGGCGCGGATCCGTGCCAGGAGCTCGCCCTCGCCATCCCCCAGCGCCTCGGTGATCATCGCCCCGTGCAGGTCGAGGAAGATGCCGTCGAGGGGCCCAGCCGCCGCCAGCTCCGCCAGCATCTCGTCGGCCAGGCGCTCGAACGCGTCGCTGGTTACCGGCCCGGACGGCCCGGCATTGGCCCAGACCAGCGGCACCAGCGTGTGGCCGCGCGCGGTGGCGGCGTCGATGAAGCCGGTGATCGCCAGGTTGATCCCGGCGACGTTCTCGAACATCTCGGGGCCGCGCTGGCGGGCCGGCCAGCCGTCGCTCTGCTCGAACGCGGTCCAGTCGGCCGGATGGGGCGCGAAGCTGTTGGTCTCGTGGTGCAGCCCGCCCACCGCGATCCGCGCCATGCCGGCGGCCCCTTCCGAGCCTAGTAGCCGACCCGGCGGATCATCCAGGCCGGATGAGCGAAGGCCGCGCGGTGGATCTCGGGCGTGTAGTAGCGCAGGCCGTCTGGCAACTGGCGCGCGGCCAGAGTCTGGGCGTCGACCAGGCGCAGGGCCGGATCGTCACTGGCAAAGCCCAGCGCCATGTTGCCGCCGATATAGGTGGGCACTGCCGCGAAATAATAGGTGACGTCGGCAAAGCCCGCGGCGCGCTGCCGGCTCTGGGTGAACTCCAGCTCATCCGGGTGAATCGACGGGTTGCCGCACTGGGTCGTCATCACCCCGCCCGGCTTCAGCATCCGCCGGCAGTCGCGGTAGAACTCCTCGGTGAACAGGACCGCACCCGGCCCCTGCGGGTCGGTGGAATCGACGATGATCACGTCGAACCGGTCCTTCGTCTCCTTCGCGTATTTCGCACCGTCCGCGATCGTCACCTTTGCCTTGGGGTGCTCGAACGCGCCGTCGGAGAGGGTCGGCAGATACTGCTTGCAGAACTCGATCACCCCGGCGTCGATCTCGACCTGGGTGATCCGCTGAACACCCGGATGCTTGATCGCCTCGCGCAGGCAGCCGCCATCGCCGCCACCGATGATCAGCACCTCTTCCGCCCGGCCATGGGCCAGGATCGGGGTGTGCACCAGCATCTCGTGGTAGACGAACTCGTCGGCCGTGGTGGTCTGCACCACGCCGTCCAGCGCCAGGACCCGGCCCCAGGCCTCGCTCTCGAACACGATCAGATCCTGGTGCTCGGTCTGGTTGTGGTAGAGCACCTCCTTCACCTTGATCTTCTGCGCCCAGTGCGGCCAGAGCGTCTCGGTGAACCAGTCCATCGGCGTTCTTCCCAAGCGGTGTCCCTTACGGTCGGCGCGGGTCTAGCAGACCCCGGCGCGTCCCGCCATGCCGCCCAGAGTACGGCCGCAAGATCCGGAACCGGAGACGCAGCCGCCGGGTTCTACCGCCGCAAGAACCTCGCAGACCGGCGGCGATGCCGGTCCGTTTCACCGGCAAGGGAGACAGTTGATGACCAAGCCATTGGTCGCTCTTACGGCCTCGGTGCTGCTCGCGTCCTCGCTCGCAGCTTGCGGATACTCCACCCAAATGCGGTCGGACACGGCAACCGACATCGTGACGCCTGCGAGCGCGGAGCTGCCCCCGGTCGAGACCTCGCCGGAGATCTTCGAGATCATCAACGCCAACTCGATCCCCGCCAAGGTGTTCGTGGAGAAGGCCGGGGTCGGCAACATGTTCGAGATCCAGGCCGGTCAGCTCGCCGCCGAAAAGGCCAGCAACCCGCTGGTGCGCACCTATGGCGAGCAGATGGTCCGCGACCATACCGCGCTCGGGCTGGAAATGAACAGCAAGGCCAGCATTGCCGGCAACGTCTTCACCGTGCCAGTGACCCTGGATGCAAAGCACCAGGCGATGATCGACCAGCTGAATGCAGCCTCGGGCGAGCAGTTCGACCAGCTCTACATCGAGATGATGCGCCAGTCGCATAAAGACACGTACGAGCTGTTCAACGCGATGGGCAATCGCGGCTCGCTGGGCAACTTCAACGAGCTGGCAACCGACAACAAGGAAATGATCCTGCATCACCTGGAGCAGGCCGACGCGATCGCGCAGCAGATCATGATGTGAGCCGGAAGCGGCCCGGCCACGGGCCGCTTCGCCCAGCTCGCGGGTCAGCCCGCGTCGCGGTCAGATGTCGGCGTAGACGTGCGCCTCCGCGGCACCGCCCGGATGGGTCACCGCGCCTTTCTCCGCCGAACCCACCGTCTGCGCGTATTTCCACAACGTGCCGGCCGTGTAGTACGAGGGGCGCGGCTGCCAGGTCTTCCGCCGGCCGTCCAGCTCCGCCTCGCTCAGTTCCACGTCCAGCGTGCCGGTCTCCGCGTCGATCACGATGATGTCGCCGTCGCGGATCAGGCCGATCGGCCCGCCAACCTGCGCTTCCGGCCCGACATGGCCGATGCAGAACCCGCGCGTGGCGCCGGAGAAGCGGCCGTCGGTGATCAGCGCCACGGCATCGCCCTTGCCCTGGCCGTAGAGCGCGGCGGTGACACCCAGCATCTCGCGCATGCCGGGCCCACCCTTGGGGCCCTCGTAGCGGATCACCAGCACCTCGCCGTCCTGATAGTTGCGCTCCTGGACCGCCTGCATGCAGTCCTCCTCGGAATCGAAGCAGCGCGCCGGCCCGCGGAACCGGAGATTGGCCAGGCCCGCGACCTTCACGATGGCGCCTTCGGGCGCCAGCGTGCCCTTCAGCCCGACCACGCCGCCCATGGGGCTGA
>NZ_WUJP01000084.1 GCF_009806515.1 Geminicoccus flavidas
TTGGATCGCTCACCGGGCGCACCACCACCTGCTCTGGCCGCCAGGGAAAGTCCGCCAAGTTCTCTGCGATCGTCTTGCCGGTGACGGTGATGCAATCGCCGTGCAGCAACCCACCATCCAGTAATGCCCGCATGATCAGCGGCACCCCGCCGACATCGGCCAAGTCCTTCATCACGTACTGCCCGGCGGGCTTCAGGTCGGCAATATAAGGGGTCGAGCGGAAGATCTCGGCAACGTCGTGAAGGTCAAAGGCAATGCCCGCCTCGTGCGCCAGGGCCGGCAGGTGCAGGGCACCGTTGGTGGACCCGCCCGAGCAGGCGACCACCCGTGCTGCGTTCTCGAGCGACTTCAGGGTCACGATGTCGCGCGGGCGGATCCGGCTCGCCAGCAGGGCCATCACCGCCTCGCCGGACCGCTCCGCCCAGGCGTCGCGCGCCTCGTATGGCGCCGGCGTGCCGGCCGAGCCCGGCAGGGCCAAGCCGATCGCCTCGGACACGCAGGCCATGGTGTTGGCGGTGAACTGCCCGCCGCAGGAGCCGGCCGACGGGCAGGCGACCCGTTCGAGCTCGTCCAGGTCGGCATCGCTGATGGCACCCACGGCATGCTTGCCGACCGCCTCGAACACGTCCTGCACGGTGACGTCGCGTCCCCGGTAGCGACCAGGCAGGATCGAGCCGCCATACATGAACACCGACGGGACGTTCAGGCGGACCATCGCCATCATCAGCCCGGGCAGCGACTTGTCACAGCCGGCGAGGCCCACCAGCGCGTCATAGGCATGGCCGCGCACGGTGAGCTCGGTAGAATCCGCGATCACCTCGCGGGACACCAGGGAGGACTTCATGCCCTGGTGGCCCATGGCGATCCCGTCGGTAACGGTGATCGTGGTGAACTCGCGCGGCGTACCGCCGGCCTTGGCGACCCCACGCTTGACGGCCTGGGCTTGGCGGCCCAGCGCGATGTTGCAGGGTGCGGCCTCGTTCCAGGTGGTGACCACCCCCACGAACGGCTTGCCGATATCGTCTGCGGTCAGGCCCATCGCATAGTAGTAGGAACGGTGCGGTGCCCGCTGCGGGCCGCTCGTGGAGTAGCGCGACGGCAGGTCCGACTTGTTGAAGATCGTCACGCGCGCCACGGCGGCCGCCTCCTCTCGCACCGGCCGGGACATGCGCCGGCCTGCCCTTCGGTCATGTTGCCAGGACGATAGTCGTAGCACCCGCGCGTGGCCAGCCGGGACGGTGCGGCATGCAGGCGAAAGCGCCACGGCTTGTTCCATGACGCCGGCGGTGCGACTTCACCTCCATGGAACTTGTCCATGACCTGGCGCCCCGGCCGCCGATCTCGCTGCGCAAGATCGTGCAGCGGGCGTTCACCCGCTTCATCTACGACGATGGGCTGACCCATGCGGCGGCGATCGCGTTCGACACGCTGTTCGCCCTGGTGCCGTTCCTGATCTTCCTGCTCACCCTGGCCGGCTGGATCGGCCAGAGCGAAGCCGCCACCCGGTCGATCGACCTGGCGCTCACCCTGCTGCCGGCTGAGGTCGCCGGCTGGGTGAAGCCGCTGATCAACGAGGTCCGCGGGGCGGCGCACCCGACCATACTCACCGTGTCGATGATCGGCACGCTCTGGGTGGCGTCCAGCGCGATCGAGGCGGTACGCAATGCACTGAACCGTATCTTCGACGCCACAGTCAGCGCCAAAGAATGGCCGATGCGGCGCCTGCAGGGTCTGCTGCTGACCTGCTTTGCCGGGGTCTGCGCCATAGCACTCACCACCATGACCCTGATCCTGCCTCTGGGCCTCCAGATCGCGGCACGGCTCCTGCACGACCCCGAGCTGACGCGGATGGTGGGCGCCTGGTCCACCCATCTGGCCGGCATCGTCATCCTGTTCTCGGTGTCCCTGACCCTGTTCCGGCTCCTGCCCGGCCGGAAGATCCCGCTGACCCGGCTGGCGACCGGGGCGATGTTCGTCGCCGTCTCGTGGAACGCGTTCGTGTTCGGCTTCTCCTACTACATGCGCAACATCAGCAGCATGAGCGTGACCTATGGCAGCCTCGGCGGCGTCATGGTGACGATGTTCTTCTTCTGGCTCTCGGCGGTCATCTTCCTTCTGGGCGCCCAGCTCGCCGCCGCCGTCGACCGGGCCAGTACGCCCAGCCCTCTTTCGGCCCCGCTGGTGCACGGTTAAGAACCGCTCCACCCAGCGCTTTTATCCATCGGAGATCTCTGCTCATGAGCGCTACCAAGCCCGCCTCGGCCGGGCCGTTGTTCGCCGGCAAGCGCGGCCTGATCATGGGCATCGCCAACGACCGCTCGCTGGCCTGGGGCATCGCAGCGGCGGTCGCGGCGCACGGTGCCGAACTAGCCGTGACCTACCAAGGTGAAGCCCTGAAGAAGCGGGTGGTGCCGCTTGCCGAGAAGCTGGGTGCCCCGTTGGTCCTGCCGGCCGACGTCACCGACTCCGCCTCGATGGACGCGCTGTTCACAAGCATCCAGGATCAGTGGGGCCGGCTCGACTTCGTGGTCCACGCGATCGCCTACTCCGACAAGGAGGAGCTGAAGGGCCGCTACGTCGACACGAGCTTCGAGAACTTCCAGAACACCATGAACGTCTCGGTTTTCAGCTTCACCGACCTCGCTCGGCGCGCGGCCCCGCTGATGACCGAGGGTGGCTCTCTGCTGACACTCACCTATCTGGGGGCAGAGCGGGTGGTGCCCCACTACAATGTGATGGGCGTGGCCAAGGCGGCGCTGGAAGCCTCGGTACGCTTTTTGGCGGTGGACCTGGGCGGCCAGCGCATCCGGGTCAACGCCATCTCGGCCGGGCCGGTCAAGACGCTCGCCGCATCGGGCATCGGCGACTTCCGCTACATCCTGAAGTGGAACGAATACAATGCGCCGCTCAAGCGCAACACGACCATCGAGGACGTGGGCGGGGCCGCAGTGTACCTGCTGTCCGATCTGGGTGCCGGCACCACCGGTGAAGTGTTGCATGTCGACAGCGGCTACCACGTCGTCGGCATGAAGGCGGCCGACGCGCCCGACATATCGGTCGTCTGAGGCCATCCGGGCGGAACCACACAGCCAGGTACGAGCTTTCCTCCTACGTGCCTCGAATGCCAGGCCCGCCCATTCGGGCTTGGCTCCATCATCGATCGCTTGGCTGCCGAACCGGCAGGGAGGAGGAAGCCCGTGGACCGCAGAACTTGGTACATCATCATCGCGGTGATCATCGTGATCCTGTTGGCATGGATCTTCTGGCCCAGGACCGCGACCACGCCGGTGGCGCCCGAGGCCACGCCGCCTGCCACCACGGACCCGGCGACGCCGCCTGCCGGTGGCACGACCACGCCTTGACCTGAGCGGCCTGCCCCGGCCGGCCCCAGCGATCGGGGTCCGGCCGGGCAGTGCCCCCTTGACCGCTCCCCGGCGTTCCGCGCACCTGCCGCCGGCATCGGCGCGGCGGGGCTTGGGGAGCCATGGCAGGCAGCAGTTTCGGCGAACTCTTCCGCTTCACCACCTGGGGCGAGAGCCACGGGCCGGCGATCGGCTGCGTGGTCGACGGGGTGCCGTCGCTTCTGCCGCTCACCGAGGCGGACATCCAGGTCTGGCTGGACCGGCGCCGGCCGGGTCAGTCGAAGTTCACCACCCAGCGCCAGGAGCCCGACCAGGTCGAGATCCTGTCCGGCGTGTTCGAGGGCCGGACCACCGGCACGCCGATCCAGCTCCTGATCCGCAACCAGGACCAGCGGTCCAGGGACTATGGCGACATCCAGGACAAGTATCGTCCTGGCCACGCCGACTACGCCTATGACAAGAAATACGGCATCCGCGACTATCGCGGCGGCGGCCGGTCCTCCGCGCGCGAGACGGCGTCGCGGGTCGCCGCGGGTGCCGTCGCGCGCAAGGTGCTGGGCGACGCGGTGCGGATCCGCGGCTGCCTCGTGCAGATGGGGCCGGACCGGATCGACCGGGTGCGGTTCGACGACGCGGAGATCGACCGCAACCCGTTCTACTGCCCCGACCCCGAGGCGGCTGCGCGCTGGGCGGAGCAGTTGGCCGCGATCCGCAAGGCCGGCTCGTCGGTGGGTGCGGTGATCGAGGTGACCGCCAGCGGCGTGCCGGCCGGCCTGGGCGAGCCGGTTTACGACAAGCTCGACGCCGACCTCGCGAAGGCGATGATGAGCATTAATGCGGTCAAGGCGGTGGAGATCGGCGACGGTTTCGCCGCGGCTGCCCTCAGCGGCGAGGCCAATGCCGACGAGATGCGCATGGGCAATGACGGCCCGCGTTTTCTGTCCAACCATGCCGGCGGGATCCTGGGCGGGATCTCCACCGGCCAGGACGTGGTGGTGCGCTTCGCGGTGAAGCCCACCTCCTCGATCCTCACCCCCAGGCGCACGATCGACCGGTCCGGCAACGAGACCGAGATCCTGACCAAGGGCCGCCACGACCCTTGCGTCGGCATCCGGGCGGTGCCGGTGGGCGAAGCGATGATGGCGGTGGTGCTGGCCGACCACCTGCTCCGCCAGCGCGGGATCTACGGCCTCCGGTAGAGCGTCCCGGAGCCCGCTCGCCTGGGGCCGGCTCAGCCGCCGGTGACGCTCATGTGCCGCGCCACCGCCGGGGCCTTGCGCCGCCGGTCGATGATGAAGTCGTGCCCCTTGGGCTTGCGGGCGATGCCGTCGCGGATCGCCTGCTCCAGGGCTTGGTTGCCCTCCGAGGAGCGCAGCGGCGTGCGCAGGTCGACCGCGTCCTCCTGGCCCAGGCACATGTACATGGTGCCCGTGCAGGTCACCCGGACCCGGTTGCAGCTCTCGCAGAAATTATGGGTCATGGGCGTGATGAAGCCGAGCCTGCCCCCGGTCTCGGCGACCCGGACATAGCGGGCGGGCCCGCCCGTGCGGTAGTCCAGGTCCTCCAGCGTCCAGCGCCGCTCCAGCCGGGCGCGCACCAGCGAGAGCGGCAGGTACTGGTCGGTGCGGTCGCCGTCGATGTCGCCCAGCGGCATGGTCTCGATGAGCGTCAGGTCGAAGCCGCGCTCGCCGCACCACTCGACCATCCGGTCGATCTCGTCCTCGTTGACCCCTTTGAGCGCCACCGCGTTGATCTTGACCGCCAGGCCCGCCGCCTTGGCCGCCTCGATCCCGCCCATCACCTGGGCGAAGCGCCCCCAGCGGGTGATCGCCTGGAACCGCTCGGGATCGAGCGTGTCGAGCGAGACGTTGACCCGCCGGACCCCGGCCTCGACCAGGCCTTCGGCGTGCTTGGCGAGCTGGCTGCCATTGGTGGTGACGGTCAGCTCGTCGAGGGCACCAGTGCGCAGGTGCCGGCCGACCTGGCGGATCAGCCACATCACGTCCCGCCGGACCAGGGGCTCGCCGCCGGTCAGCCGGAGCTTGCGCACGCCCATCTCCACCAGCGTGCTGCACAGCCGGTCGAGCTCCTCCAGGGTCAGTAGCTCCGCCTTGGGCAGGAACGTCATGTTCTCCGCCATGCAATAGACGCAGCGGAAGTCGCATCGGTCGGTCACCGAGACGCGCACGTAGGTGATCTTGCGCGCAAACGGATCGATCAGCATCGCTTGTCCTGCATCAGGGCGGACCCCTTTGGCTGCGGGGCCGCTGGTAAGCGGCCGGGGGCCTGTCTATGCTCCGCCCCTAGAACTTAGGCACTCAGGTGCCGGAAGTGAACCGGCTCCACCGGTGGTGCCGAAACAACAGGCAGTTGCCGCCGCGCCCGACCGGGCGCCCCGCAGGGAAATCGGACCTCCGCCATGGCCAGACCTGCCCTGCCCAAGCTGGCATTCGTCGCCGCCGCCACGCCCGAGGCCGAAGCCGCCATGGAGGTGCTGACGCGGCGCTGGCCGCCCGTCCATTTCGACGACGCCGAGATCGTGGTGGCGCTCGGCGGCGACGGCTTCATGCTGGAAACGCTGCACGGCCAGATGAAGCGCGGCGTGCCGATCTACGGCATGAACCTCGGTACCGTCGGCTTCCTCCTGAACGCGTTCGGCATCGACGATCTGGCCGAGCGCCTGGCCGGTGCGCGCGAGGTGGTGCTCCATCCGCTGCGGATGGAGGCGATGGCCGCGGATGGCAGCCGGGTGTCCGGCATGGCGATCAACGAGGTGTCGATCTATCGGGAGACCCGGCAGGCGGCCAGGCTCGCCATCGAGATCGACGGGGTGGTCCGCCTGCCCGAGCTGGTATGTGATGGCGTGCTGGTCGCCACGCCCGCCGGCAGCACCGCCTACAACCTGTCGGCCCATGGGCCGATCCTGCCGCTGGGTGCCAACCTCCTGGCAGTCACGCCGATCAGCCCGTTCCGCCCGCGCCGCTGGCGCGGAGCGCTCCTGCCCAACGAGGCGCGCTTCACGATTCGGGTACTGGACCCCATCAAGCGGCCGGCCAGTGCCGTCGCCGACTATACCGAGGTCCGCGACGTCAAGACCGTGGAGATCTGGGAGGACCGCAGCATCGAGCTGCGCCTGCTGTTCGATCCCGAGCACCATTTGGAAGAGCGGATCCTCAAGGAACAGTTCGTGCCCTGAGGGGCGGATCGGGTGCGGGCGACGGCGTTCGTCGAAGGCATGGCTGCCGGGCGCGATGAGCCGATTGCGCTTGCCCGCGGCTGGTGTATGAGCGCGCGGCTTTCGCCCATCTGAAAGGCGCCGTACTTGGCCAACCATTCGGCCGCCGCCGCTTCCGGTCAGCATCTCCCGATCGCGCCGAAGCTGCGCGCCAGCCTGGTCCTGGCAGCGCTCGGCGTGGTGTTCGGCGACATCGGCACCAGCCCGCTCTACACGATGCGGGAGGCATTCGGTCACGCCGGCGGCCTCGTGCTGGACGAGCTCCATGTCCTCGGCGTCCTGTCGCTCGTGTTCTGGTCGCTCACCCTGATCGTGGCGCTGAAATACGTCGTCCTGATCATGCGCGCCGACAACAAGGGCGAAGGCGGCGTGCTGGCGCTGGCCGCCCTGGCCCTAGGCAGCGGCGGTGCCCGCGGCGATGCGCGCAAGTTCGTGGTGCTGGCCCTCGCCATGATCGGCGTGGGCCTGTTCTATGGCGACGCGATCATCACCCCCGCCATCTCCGTCCTGTCGGCGGTCGAGGGCCTGCAGACGCTGGACCCGCGGCTGGACGGCTATGTCGTCCCGATCTCCATCCTGATCCTGGTGGCGCTGTTCCTGATCCAGCGCCGGGGCACCGCGATGGTCGGCCGCCTGTTCGGGCCGATCATGCTGGTCTGGTTCAGCGTCCTCGCGGTGCTGGGGCTGGTCCAGATCGTGCAGAGCCCCGACGTGCTGCGCGCGATCTCGCCGGGCTGGGCCATCCTGTTCCTCCGCGAGGAGGGCCTGCATGCCTTCGTGGCGATGGGCTCGGTCGTGCTGTGCGTGACCGGTGCCGAGGCCCTTTATGCCGACATGGGCCATTTCGGCAGCCGGGCGATCCGGATGTCCTGGTTCGGCGCGGTGATGCCCGCTCTGGTGCTCAACTATTTCGGCCAGGGCGCCCTGATCCTCGACCATCCGGAGGTGATCGATTCGCCCTTCTACCACCTGGTGCCGGAGTGGGGCCTGGTCCCGCTCATCCTGCTGGCAACGCTCGCCACGATCGTCGCGAGCCAGGCGGTGATCTCGGGCGTGTTCTCCCTCACCTCGCAGGCCATCCGGCTGGGCTACCTGCCCCGCATGGTGATGCAGCACACGTCCGAGCAGGAGATCGGCCAGATCTACATCCCGCGGATCAACTGGCTGCTGATGGCGGGCGTGCTGGCGCTGGTGGCGGCCTTCGAGAGCTCGTCCGGCCTGGCGGCCGCCTACGGCATCGCGGTGACCAGCGCGATGGGAATCGACGCCATCCTCGCCTGCCTGGTCGCGATCTGGCTGTGGCGCTGGCCCCGGCTCTGGGCGATCCTCCTGTTCGGCAGCCTGCTCTGCCTGGATGCCGCCTATATCGTCGCCAACAGCCTGAAGATCCCGGCGGGTGGCTGGATGCCCCTGCTGATGGCCGGGATCATCTTCTTGATGCTGCGCACCTGGGTCCGCGGCCGGCGCGTCCTGGCCGACCTGCGCACCCAGCAGTCGATGGCGATCGAGCTGTTCATCCGCTCGGTCACCGCCAGCTCGCGCTGCCAGCGGGTCGCCGGCACCGCCGTCGTGCTGTGCAGCGACGTGTCGATCGTGCCGAACACCCTCCTGCACAACCTGAAGCACAACCACGTCCTCCACGAGCAGGTCGTGCTGCTCACCGTGCGCACCGACGACGTGCCGCGCGTGCCGCTGGAGCAGGGCATCAGCGCCCGCCACTTAAGCGACGGCTTCTGGTCGGTGGTGGTGCGCTTCGGCTTCATGGACCGGCCGGACATCCCCGCGGCCCTGCGTGCGGCAGCCGCGGCCGGCCTGACCGTGGACCCGGCGCGCGCCTCCTACTTCCTCGGCCGCGAGACCCTGGTCCCGTCGACCCGCGGCTACCTGCACCCGGTCCAGGAGCGGCTGTTCATCAACATGTCGGCGACCGCCACGGACCCCACGGCCTACTTCAACCTGCCACCCGACCGGGTGATCGAGGTCGGCACCCAGATCGAGATCTGAACCAGGCATCCCCTTCCGTCGGGGCTGGTCCGCATGATGTTCAGCCGGCACGATGGCCCCACCGGCCGGTCCTGGCCGGACAGGCATAGGAGACCATGCAGGTGAGGCTCGAAGGGATCTTCGCGGCGGCGGTGACCGCGGCCACGGCGGACGGCCAGGTGGACCGCGCGCGCACGCGGGCGCATGTGCAGCGCCTTCTGGCAGGCGGCTGCCATGGCGTGGCGCTGTTCGGCACCACGGGCGAGGCGGCGTCGTTCACGATCGCGGAACGCAAGGCGATGCTGGAGGATCTGGTCGGCGCCGGCATCGCGGCCGAGCGGATCCTGCCGGGCGTGGGCCTGTGCGCGCGGGACGACACGCTGACGCTCGCTCGCCATGCCCTGGAGCTCGGCTGCCGGCATCTGCTGATGCTGCCGCCGTTCTTCTACAAGGGCGTGTCGGACGCGGGCGTGACGGCGGCCTTCGCCGAGGTGCTGGAGCGCCTGCCAGCCGAGGCCAGGGTGATCCTCTACCATTTCCCCAAGGTCTCGGCCGTCCCGATCACGCCCGCGGTGGTGACGCCCCTGCGGGAGCGGTTCGGGCCGATGGTCGCCGGCATCAAGGACAGCTCCGCCGACCTGGAGCACACGCTGGGCCTGGTGCGGGCGTTTCCGGATCTCGCTGTGTTCCCGGGCGCCGACCACCATCTGCTGACCGTGCTGCAGGCGGGTGGCGCCGGCTCGATCTCGGCTGCCGCCAACCTGAACGGCGCCGGCAGCCGGAAGGTGTTCGACCTGTTCAAGGCGGGCGATGCGGCCGCGGCCGAGGCGGCGCAGGTCCAGGTCACGGCGGTGCGCAAGGCGGTGGAAGGCGGCCCGCTGATCCCGTCGATCAAGGCCTTGCTGGCGCTCCGGCTGGACGATCCGGAGTGGCGGCGGGTGCGCCCGCCGCTGGTCGAGCTCGCCGATGATTCGGGGCTGGCGGCGGCGAAGGCAGCCCTGGCCAACATAGAAACAAAGGTATAAAGATATTTTTATGCGCTCGGGACGGCGCTTCGTCGCGAACCGGTCAGGACCGGTCGTACCGCGAGAAGCGCCCCCGGCCATTGCTCCGCTATGGAAGCGATAAGTACCAACGCCCTCACGGGACGGGATGATGAGCGACGCCGGCGACGAACTGGACCTTCGCGAGCTCGACGACGACGAGCTGGTCAAGCAGATCCAGGACGATCTCTATGACGGGCTCAAGGACGAGGTCGTCGAGGGCACCAACATCCTGCTGGAGCGGGGCTGGACGCCGTATCGCGTGCTCACCGAGGCGCTGGTCGGCGGCATGACCGTGGTGGGCATCGACTTCCGCGACGGCATCCTGTTCGTGCCCGAGGTGCTGCTCGCCGCCAATGCCATGAAGGCCGGCATGGCGATCCTGCGCCCGCTGCTCGCCGAGACCGGCGCGCCGACGGTCGGCAAGATGGTGGTCGCCACCGTCAAGGGCGACATCCACGACATCGGCAAGAACCTGGTCGGGATGATGATGGAAGGCGCCGGGTTCGAGGTGATCGACCTCGGCATCAACTGCGACGTCGACAAGTTCTTCGCAGCGCTGGACGAGCACAAGCCGGACATCCTCGGCATGTCGGCCCTGCTCACCACCACCATGCCCTACATGAAGGTCGTGATCGACACGCTGATCGAGCGGGGCCGGCGCGACGACTATATCGTGCTGGTGGGCGGCGCACCGCTCAACGAGGCCTTCGCCAAGGCGATCGGTGCCGATGCCTATTGCCGCGATGCCGCGGTGGCGGTCGAGACCGCCAAGGAGTTCATGGCGCGCAAGCACAACCAGCGTGGCCTGGTGAGCTGACGGAGCCGGGCGCAGCCGTGTGCCAGCGGAAGTCCACCTTGATCCTCGCCTGCGGCGCGCTCGCGCGCGAGATCCTGGCGCTGGTCCGCGTGAACGGGCTGGACCATGTGCGGCTGCAATGCCTGCCGGCCCAGCTGCACAACCAGCCGCAGCTCATCCCAGGCGCGGTACGCGACGCTATCGCGCGGCACCGCGCTGACTATGACCGGATCCTGGTCGCCTATGGCGACTGCGGCACCGGTGGGGAGCTGGACCGGGTGCTGGCCGAGGAAGGGGTCCGGCGCATTGAGGGCGCCCACTGCTACGCCTTCTTCGCGGGCTTTGACCGGTTCGAGCAGCTGGCGGAGGAGGAGGTCGGCACGTTCTGGCTGACCGACTTTCTGGCCCGCCAGTTCGACACGCTGGTCTGGCAGGGCCTGGGGCTGGACCGGCATCCGGACCTCCTGCCCCTTTATTTCGGCAACTATCGCCGGATCGTCTATCTCGCTCAGGCCGACGACCCGGTCTGCCTGGAGCGGGCAGAGGCGGCGGCGGCGCGGCTGGGCCTGGAGTTCCGGCATGTCCCGGTGGGCTTCGGGGTGCTGGACGACTTCGTGAAGGCCGCCGCAGGCGGAGAGGATGATGGCGGATCGCATCGTGGTGTTCTGGCGGGACATTCCCGCCCAGGTGATCGTCCGGCAGGGCCGCAAGACGGCCAAGCGGGAACTGCCGGCCCGGTTCTCCGAGGCGATCGACCGGGCGGCGATGCGGGCGAAGCTCACCGGTACCGACGCCTATCTGGAACAGTGGCGCCGGGCCGCGCCGGTCGCCTGCGGCGACGATCTGGAGGCGGAAGCGCAGCGCGCGCATGACGAGCTGGACGCCGCCTACCCGCAGGAGCGTGTCCGCGCGCTCGTGAACAATGGCGGCAACGAGCCCCAGCCGGCCTGACCTGCCGTCCCTTCCCTTTTTGCATCGGACTTGAAGATGACC
>NZ_WUJP01000085.1 GCF_009806515.1 Geminicoccus flavidas
ACCCGCACCGTCGTGTCCTCCCGCACCAAGACCGTCACGATCGGCTTCGACCAGCCGTTCTGCGTGATCGGCGAGCGGATCAACCCGACCGGGCGCAAGAAGCTGGCGGCCGAGATGGCGGCCGGCGACTTCTCCACGGTGGAGCGCGACGCCCTGGCCCAGGTCGCGGCCGGCGCGCACATGCTGGACGTGAATGCCGGCATCCCGCTGGCCGACGAGCCGGCGATCCTGGCCGCTACCATCAAGCTGGTACAGTCGCTCACCGACGTGCCGCTCTCGATCGACAGCTCGATCGTGGCGGCCCTGGAGGCGGGCCTCGCGGTCTATCAGGGCCGCCCGCTGCTGAACTCGGTGACCGGTGAGGAGGAGCGGCTGGAGGCGGTGTTGCCGCTGGTCAAGAAGTACGACTGCGCGGTGGTCGCCATCTCCAACGACGAGACCGGCATCTCCGAGGATCCGGACGTGCGCTTCGAGGTGGCGAAGAAGATCGTCCACCATGCCGCCGATTACGGGATCAAGCCGCACGACATCGTGGTCGACCCGCTGGTCATGCCGATCGGGGCACTCGGCAATGCCGGCGTGGCCGCGTTCCGGCTGATCCGCCGGCTGCGCGAGGAACTCAAGGTCAACACGACCTGCGGCGCCTCCAATGTCAGCTTCGGCCTGCCGAACCGACACGGGCTGAACGCCAACTTCCTGGCCATGGCCGCTGGTGCCGGCATGACCTCGGCGATCATGAACCCGCTGCACGAGCCCGAGATGCACGCGATCATGGGTGCCGACGTGATGCTCGGCAACGACCCGCACTGTGCCAAGTGGCTGTCGAAGTTCCGCGAGCCAGCACCGGAAGGCGGCAACGGTGGCCGGGGCGAGCGCGGCGAGCGCCGCCGCCGCCGCAGCGCTGCCGCCGCCGAAGCCCCCGCTGCCTCCGCCGACCCGAGCGAGATCCTGCCATCGTGACCGACGCCCTCGTCGTCTTCACCCCGTCCGGCAAGCGTGGCCGGTTCCCCGTCGGCACGAAGCTGCTGGAGGCCGCGCGCAAGCTGGGCGTCGACATCGATTCGGTTTGCGGCGGCCGGGCCCTGTGCGGCCGCTGCCAGGTGACGGTCGGCGAGGGCTCGTTCGCCAAGCACGGCATCCATTCCTCGGCGGCCCACCTGAACGGCTTCACGGCGACCGAGGAGCGCTACCGGCAGCGCAAGGGCATGGTCGAGGGCCGGCGCCTGTCCTGCCAGAGCCTGCTCGAAGGCGACGTCGTGATCGACGTGCCGCCGGAAAGCCAGGTCCACAAGCAGGTGGTGCGCAAGCGGGCCGAAGTCCGCGAGATCGCGCTCGACCCGGTGACCACCCTGCACTTCGTCGAGGTGCAGGAGCCGGACATGCACGACCCGCGTGGCGACCTGGAGCGCCTCCTAGAGGCGTTGCGCACCCAGTGGCAGCTGGAGGGGCTGACCGCCGATCTCCATGTCCTCCAGGGCCTGCAGAAGGCGCTGCGCAAGGGCGGCTGGCAGGTCACCGCTGCGGTGCGTGACGGAAGGCGGATCGTCTCGGTCTGGCCAAGCCTGGTGGAACGTATCTTCGGCTTGGCGGTCGATATCGGTTCCACCACCATCGCCGCCCATCTGTGCGACCTCGGCACCGGCGAGGTCGTGGCGTCCTCCGGCCTCATGAACCCGCAGATCCGCTTCGGCGAGGATCTGATGAGCCGGGTGTCCTACGTCATGATGAACCCGGGCGGCGAGGTCGAGATGACCGCCGCGGTCCGGGAAGCCCTGGCGACGCTGGCCGGCGAGGTGGCGCGCGAGGCCGGGGTCGACCCGGACCTGATCATGGATGCGGTCCTGGTCGGCAACCCGGTCATGCACCACCTGCTGCTGGGGATCGATCCCACGGAACTGGGCGGCGCACCCTTCGCCCTGGCGCTGGACAGTGCCCTGGACCTGCGCGCCGCCGATCTGGGCCTGGACGGCGCCATCAACCGGGGTTCCGGGGTCTATGTGCTGCCCTGCATCGCCGGCCATGTCGGCGCGGATGCGGCGGGCGTCGTCCTTTCCGAGTCGCCCTATCTGCGCGACGAGGTCTCGCTGGTGGTGGATGTCGGCACCAATGCCGAGATCGTGCTGGGCAACAAGGACAGGCTGCTGGCCTGCTCCTCGCCGACGGGACCTGCCTTCGAGGGTGCGCAGATCTCCGGCGGGCAGCGTGCGGCGCCGGGTGCGATCGAGCGGGTGCGGATCGACCGCCAAACGCTGGAGCCGCGCTTCAAGGTGATCGGCTGCGACCTGTGGTCGGACGATCCGGGCTTCGCAGCGGCCACGCGCAAGACCGGTGTGACCGGCATCTGCGGCTCCGGCATCATTGAGGTGCTGGCCGAGATGTTCCTGTGCGGCATCATCAGCAAGGACGGCGTGATCGACGGCGCCATGGCGGCC
>NZ_WUJP01000086.1 GCF_009806515.1 Geminicoccus flavidas
CGCACCCCGCGGATCGAGCCGGACGGCCGGACCTTCTCCTACCTGTTGCGCGAAGGCGAGCCGCGCATCCGGATCACCCAGACCGACGTGCGCGCCATCCAGCTCGCCAAGGCCGCGCTCTATGCCGGCTCGAGGCTGCTGATGGACCACTTCGGCGTCACCCATGTCGACCGGGTGATGCTGGCCGGCGCCTTCGGCAGCCATATCGACACGACCTATGCCATGGTGCTGGGCCTGATCCCGGATTGCGACCTCACGAAGGTCCAGGCCGCCGGCAACGCGGCCGGCACCGGTGCCCGCATCGCCCTGCTCAACAAGGGGGCGCGGCGCGAGATCGAGGCGGTGGTCAAGCGGATCCAGAAGATCGAGACGGCGATCGAGCCGAACTTCCAGCAGCATTTCGTCGAGGCGATGGCGTTCCCGCACAAGACCGCCGACTATGTGCATCTGACCAAGGCGGTTACCCTGCCGGCACCCAAGGAGCTGGCAGCCGAGGAAGGCGAAGGCCGCCGGCGCCGTCGGCGCGGCTGACCGGCCGGCACTTCAGCGGTGCCTGCGCCGGGAGCGGCGCTGCACGCCGTGGACGGGTGCAAGGGCCAGCATGAGGATGGCGGCGCTGGCAAGTCCGCCGACGAGACCCTGGAGGAGCATCATCGTCTCCATGGAGCTGCGGTTCGCTAGTCTCAACCGCAGGCTGCTTTGCGGGTTCCGGCCGCGGCCGTCGTTCTGGGGTTCTGTTCGGGCGCTGGTCGTAGTACCGCGCCCCCGACACGCAGGCTCGAGCGGAGGCTCCGGGGACATATGGCCGACATCAACTATCTCACCGCGATCCGGTTCGACTTCGGCGCGGTGAACGGGCTGCCTGAGGATCTGAAGGCGCTGGGCATCGCACGGCCCCTGCTGGTCAGCGACCGGGGCCTGGAAAAGGCCGGGCTGGTCGGGCGGGTCCAGGAACTGCTCGGGCAGGACGTGCCGCTGTTTCTGGATGTCCCGAGCAACCCGACCGAGGCAGCGGTGAAGGCGGCCGCCCTCGCCTATCGTGAGGCCGGGTGCGACGGCATCGTGGCACTCGGCGGCGGCTCGCCGATTGATCTGGCCAAGGGCGTGGCGCTGATGGCGACCCATGAGGGGCAGCTCGCCGACTACGCCATGATCCTGGGCGGTCTCACCCGGATCACGCCGAAGGTCGCCCCGGTGATCGCGGTGCCGACCACAGCTGGAACCGGCTCGGAGGTCGGCCGCGCCGCGCTGATCACGCTCGATGACGGCCGCAAGCTGGGCTTCATCAGCCCGCACGTCATCCCGAAGAAGGCGGTGTGCGACCCGGAGCTCACGCTGGGCCTGCCGCTGGGTCTGACCGCCGTCACCGCGATCGACGCGCTGTCCCACTGCGTCGAGACCTTCCTCTCGCCCAGGATCAACCCGCCGGCCGATGCGATCGGCCTGGACGGTGCCGGCCGCGTCTGGCGCAACATCCGGCAGGCCTGCCGGAACGGGCAGGACCGCCAGGCGCGCTGGGAGCTGATGATGGGCTCGCTGCAGGGTGGGCTTTGCTTCCAGAAGGGGCTGGGCGCGGTCCATGCCCTGTCCCATGCGCTGGGCGGCCTGAAGAGCCCCGCACTGCACCACGGCACGCTGAACGCGCTCCTGCTGCCGCCGGTGCTGCGCTTCAATGCCGGCCATGTCGGCGACAAGCTGGAGCGGCTGAAGGCGGCGCTGGGGCTCGGCTCCGGCGAGAACCTGGCCGACGCCTTCGCGGCCCTGAACCGCGACCTGGGCGTGCCGGCGAGCCTCGGCGCCCTGGGTGTTGGGCGCGACGTGTTCGACCTCGTGATCGAACGCGCGTTGGCCGACCACAGCCATGCCACCAACCCGCGCGCGGCCACGGCCGCCGACTACCGGCAGATGCTCGAGGAGGCCTTCTGAGGCACCCTGCCCCTGCCCCTGCAGCAGCCGGACCATCAGGTCCTGCCGCCGCGCCAGCCAGGCTAGCGCCCGGTCGGCGGCAACCCGCTCGGTGACGTCGGCGGCCGGAGGAACACGCCGCTCACCCCCCTCCGCGTCCCGGATCGGCTGGTTCACGAAGTCGGTGAAGTGCTCCTCGGCCTGCTGGTCCGGCCGGATCTGCACGGCATGCTGGGCAACGATCGCCGCATAGGCCTGGCCACTGGCATAAATCCGGTCCAGGAGCTCCAGCTAACCCTGCTGAGCGGTGCCGGTGAGCGCTGCCGCCACGGTCCGACCGGCCACGTCGCCCGCCGATCAGCTGGAGGAAGCGCGGATCGACATATTCGGTGCGGTGCTCCGGGCCGCTCAGCACCGCCATGAACGGGGTGCCTGCTCGAACAGCTGGATGAACCGGTCGCGTTCGGCGGCGAGGCTGCGCTCGGCGCGGACCTTGCCGGTCACCTCGATCACCGTGCGAGAGTGCCCATCACCGACCCGGTTTCGTCGCGCACCGGGCTGTAACAGAAGGTGAAGTGCGCCTCAGCTGGCCCGCCATGCCGGTCGAGCATCAGGCGGAGGAAGGGGGGCCTCGGCCATCCCGCGCGTGCTGGACGATCGGCCAGCGAGGCTCAGGCTTCGCTCCACACCTCCGGAACGGGCGCCCAAGCGCCTGCTTGCCGCTCAGGATCGGCAGGAACGCATCGTTGTGGATGGTGACCAGCTCCGGACCCCAGGCCAAGCATTGGGGGAGCTGGACGACAGCATCCTCTCGACGGTGGCCTGCAGGATCGCAGGGCACGCACGGATCGGCCCGAGCGGCGTCGTGCTCCAGTCGAACCGGCGCAGCCGCTCGGCCATCACGCCACCGGATGCCGGAAAGCTCAACTCACTGCACCACGCGTTCCGTGGTCCCTCGGCCGAGGAGCGTGTCAGGTGGAGACCCCGTCGCATGCCCGGTCGGGCTCGCGCGCGGGCAGGTGCACAGGCGGGGGCACCGCAGGCGCGGCCAGCACTTGCGGTGCCAGCACCGGGGCAGCGGTCACGACGTCAGCAACGCCCGCGTGGCGCAGCATCGCGCGGGCGATCTCGCGCTCGCCCAGGATAGTCTCGCTGGCCCCGAGCCCGGCTAGATATTCCAGCTCGGCATCGGAATGGGCACGGGCCAGAATCTCCAGGGTCGGATTGGCCCGCCGGGCCTGCTCAACCACCTGGCCGGCCTCGAAGCTCTGCGCGATCGCCACGAACAGCCGGCGGGCGTTGGCGAGATTGGCGGCCTCCAGCACGCGCGGGTCCGCGGCGTTGCCGCTCATGACCTCCGCCCCGTCGCGCCTCGCCAGGGCCGCGGGCTCGTCGCGGTCCTCGATCACCAGGAACGGCTCGCCCGCGTCGCGCAGGCCGCTGCCGACCACCCGGCCCACCCTGCCATAGCCGACCAGCACGGTGTGTGCGGACAGGGCGGTCGGTGCCGGGACTGTCCGGCTTTGCGGTGGTGCCGCCGGGGTGGGTGCCCGGCGTTCTTCCGGCTCGACCGGTGCCACCCGGTCCGACAGCGCGAAGGCCAGGGGGTTTAGGAGGATCGAGATGATCGCACCCGCCAGGATCAGGTCGCGTCCCATTTCGGGCAGGAGCCCGGTCTGGACACCGAGTGTCGCCAGGATGAACGAGAACTCGCCGATCTGGGCTAGGCTCGCCGAGATGGTGCAGGCGGTCGAGACCGGCCGGCCGAACGCGCGCACGATCAGGTAGGCGGCGATCGACTTGCCCACCAGGATGATCAGCAGCGTGCCAAGGAGCTGGTAGGGTGCCTCGACCACGATGGCCGGGTCGAACAGCATGCCGACCGAGATGAAGAACAGGACCGCGAACGCGTCGCGCAGCGGCAGCGTCTCCTGGGCGGCGCGCTGGCTGAGCGGCGATTCGTTCAGGATCATCCCGGCGAAGAAGGCGCCCAGCGCAAAGGACACGTCGAACAGGGCGGTGGCGCCGTAGGCGACGCCGAGTGCGATCGCCAGCACGGCCAGGCGGAACAGCTCGCGCGAGCCGGTATGGGCGACCCAGTGCAGGAGGCGCGGGATGAACCGCCGCCCCACCAAGAGCATCAGCGCCACGAAGGCGATCACCTTGCCGAGCGTGAGGACCAGCATGCCCCACAGGCCCAGGTCCAGGCGGGTGACCAGCGGCCCGGCGCCGACCTCGATATGCTCGGTGACCTCGCTGCCCTGGATGGTGTGGGCGATCACCGGGATCAGGACCAGGGCGAACACCATCACCAGGTCCTCGACGATCAGCCAGCCGACCGCGATCCGGCCGCGCTCCGTCTCGACCAGGCGTCGTTCCTGGATGGCCCGGAGCAGCACCACCGTGCTCGCGACCGAGAGCGCCAGGCCGAACACGACGCCGCCGGCCACCGACCAGCCCGCCAGGAGCGCCAGGGACATGCCGAGCAGGGTCGCCACCGCGATCTGCGCCACGGCACCCGGCACCGCGATCAGGCGTACCGACAGCAGGTCCTTGATCGAGAAATGCAGGCCGACGCCGAACATCAGCAGGATGACGCCGACCTCGGCCAGCTGGTTGGCCAGGCCCTGGTCGGCGACGAAGCCGGGCGTGAACGGGCCGACCGCGGCGCCTGCCAGCAGATAGCCGACCAGCGGCGAAATCCTCAGCCGATGCGCGATCGCGCCGAAGAAGAAGGCCAGCACCAGGCCGACACAGATCGTTGCGAGCAGTGGCGCGTGGTGCATGCGGCTCCAGACCAGGGTCGGCGGGGGTGACAACGGCTGCGGCTGGAGCCCCATCTATGCGCAGGGCGAGCCCACGGGGCAACTTGAAACGTAGAGTTGATACTACTGCCGCTGTCGCATCCGGCCCCGTCAGATCATCAGCTCGACCACGCCGATCTTCATCAGCCAGCCCAGGTGATAGGTCAGGATCATCGCGGCCTCGCCGCTCTCGCCGCCCACCAGTTCCTCGAAGCTGACCCCGGCGGCACCGGCCGTCGTGATCCGCTCCATCAGGGACCGGCTCTTGGGCCCGTCGCACGGCACGCGGTTGCGCAGCTGGACGATGTCGAGCGCCATCAGGTCCGGTCCGGAGCCGGCCGCCGCCCGGGCGGTCGCGCGTACGCGCAGCCCGGCCTGCATCACCCGGCTGGGATAGTTCTGGAACAGCTCCAGGGGGTTGCGGCGCCAGGGATTGGCCGCAGCCCGGCGCGGCACGGGCTGCGCCTTCTTGCGCAGCTTCTCCAGGTCGCGGAACAGGCTCTGATAGGCGGTGATCACGGTGGCCCAGTCATAGAGCGCCCGCGCGCGCGCCCGCCCGGCCCGGCCCATCTCCTGCCGCCTCGCCGGATCGGCCAGGAGGACCTTGAACGCTTCGCGCGCCGCACCGACATCGACCGCCGTCGCCAGCGCTGCGACCGCGCAATAGGTGTCGTAGGTCTCGTAACCGTCCTCGAAACGCTGGGCGAGCCAGGTGCCGGCAGCCGGCGGCGGCGTCACCGTCGGCACCAGCACGCCGCATTCGGGCGTCACGGTCTCGCGATAGCCGTCCCAGTCCGAGCCCACCACCGGCAGGCCCGCGGCCATCGCCTCCACCGGCGTGAGGCCGAAGGTTTCCTGGATGTTGTCGGCGAAGCTCACGAACAGGTCGGCGGCGAACCACAGGCCGGAGCGCAGCTCCTTCTGCCGGCCATCCAGCACATGGTGGACGATCCTGGGGGCCAGCAGGCGCTGGGCTTCCTCCCAGTGGCCCTGGCGCTTCTCGTCGGTGAACCAGCCGGCCTGGATCAGGTGCACGCGCCCGGCAAGACGCAGGCCGAGTTCTGCCACCGCCTCGTCCAGGCCCAGGAACATCGGCAGCGGGTGGGCCTTCACGTAGGCGTTCAGCCGGCCGAAATAGAGGACGACCACGTCCTCCTCGGCGATGCCCAGCCTCGCCCGCAACTGCCGACGTGCCTCGGCCGCGGCGGGCGTTTCGGCGTCGAAGCTGCGCGTGTCGATGCCCAGCGGGATCACCGGCAGGTTCAGCTTCGGCCGGCGGCTGGCGCCCAGCCGTTCCTGGAAATAGGCGAAGGTGCCCTCGACCTGCCGCCGGACCATCGCCTGCACCGCACTGGAGGTGCAGATCACCGCATCCCAGGGCTCGAGCGGCCCGACCACCAGCTCGCCCAGCGCCCGCATTGCCCCCACCGACGCGGTGGTGTGGGTAATCCCGACCAGCGACCAGCGGCGTGGATCACCGCGCCGGCGCCGATAGGCCAGATCGGCCAGGCCCGGGTCGGCGCGGAACAGCGTGCCGGTCGCCTGGACCGCCGTGGTGTCGGCCGGCGTCGCCAGCGCCAACAGGCGGCGGTCATGGCCGTCGATCCGACGGACCGCATCGGCGAACGCCGCCCGCTCGGTCGCCCGCTCGACATAGCCCACCGCCACGTCGATCTGCCCGTGCTGCAGCCAGGCCCGGAAGAAGCTCTCCGTTGCGGCCTGACGGCCCATCAATCGCGGCTGATCTGTCCTGAAGCTGGTATCCTCGAACTGAATCGCCGCATTCATCGGCATGAAGCGCTGACCCTCGCCTTCTGCAACTGTTCACGTTCCGGTTGTGTGTACCACGGCTGCGTGCAGGACGTCAGGTTGTCAGGAACGATTCAGCAGGTACTCTCTTGCCGCATTGACGAGGCTGGCCAGGCGGTCGGAGCCGCCCTTGTCCGGGTGAACCTTCGCCATGA
This sequence comes from Geminicoccus flavidas, assembly GCF_009806515.1. Lineage (GTDB taxonomy): Bacteria > Pseudomonadota > Alphaproteobacteria > Geminicoccales > Geminicoccaceae > Geminicoccus > Geminicoccus flavidus. Next base: position 6,674 of record NZ_WUJP01000086.1, read on the forward strand.
CCCGGCGATAGGCGGCTTCGATCTCGGCCCGGCCGGCACCTGGCTGCAGCCCCAGCACCTCCAGCGCGGTCGTCTCGTCCATCTCGCCCGTCCCGGCCGTGGCGCCGGTGCCACGGTAGGCGCCGGATCGTGCGCCCTGCCGCCAGTCCGGTGCCATCCGGTCCAGCCAGGTCTCGATCAGCGGCAAGGAGGCGGGTTCGGCCACCGCCAGCTCCTCCCGCAGCAGGAGCAGTTCGGCCAGATCCAGCGAGGCCAGCACCCGCCCGGCAAACCGCCCCTGCCGCACCTGCCCGCTCAACTGACCGCTGGCCCGGTCCAGCCGCATCGCGAGCCATGCGGTCTCCACGCTGGATTGGCCGGCAGCGTCGGCCTCCTCCAGCGGGTCCGGCGGGCGCCGCTGCCTGGCCAGCCGCACCGCCGTGAGCGCCACCGCGCCGACCAGTGCCGCCAGCACGCCCAGGCGACCGAACGCCAGCAAGCCCATGCCGGCCATGGCTGCAAAGCTCGCGAGGAACAGCCGCAGCGCGCTGGCGAGTGCCTGCGGCGAGGCGCGGGTGAAGCTGCCGGCGGCATACCAGCCGGCGATCAGCAGCCCGGCAGCACCCAGGACCCACACCAGTACGATCATCGGCTGATCTGCTGGGCGATCTGCCGGACCGTGCCGCCCTCGCGCGCCGCCAGCTTCTGCAGCTCTGCGGCACCGCCCGAGGCAAACACCGCGACCGCGCGCAGCGCATCGGCCAGCGCCTGTGGCGACTGCCGGTCGAAGGGCTGGAACGCGCCGCCGCTCACCCGCGCCAGGTCGCGGAACAGCCGCTCGGCGTTGCGGTCCGGCCCCTCGTGGAAAGCGAACACCGGGACCGACACCAGCCGGAGTTGCCCGGCGAGGCCCACCAGCTCGTCCACCGATTCCTCGCAGGCATCCCCCACCAGCACCAGTGCGGCCACCCGGCCTTCCTGCCGCTGCCGGAGCGCATGCCGCAGCACCCGGGCGATCTGGGTATGCCCGGCCAGGCAGCGGACCCTGCCCATCGCCTCTATCAGCGGCCTCGGCTGGAGGTGCCAGCGTGAGGCGCGGCACTCGTCCAGCCCGCGGAAATAGACGAGCTGCACACCGATGCCACCCAGTGCGGCCGCGGCGTCGAACATCTGCATCTGCAGGCCGGTGGCCAGGTCCCAGGTGGCCTCGCGGGACTGGGTGGCATCCACCGCGAAGATCACGCGCGCCACGTCCCGTGCGGCCGGGGCCAGGGCCTGCGCCTCGGCCACGAACCCCAGGACGTCCCCCTTGCCACGGGATGCCGGTAACTTGTCGGTCATGCCGCTGATATGGCGTCGGCCGGGCGACGGGTGAAGGGTCCACGCCGGCGGGTCCGCCGGCCGGAGGTACGCTGCATGTTGCGGATCGCCCATGCTCGCCGCTACTCCCCCTTGCTGGCCGCCACTTCCCCCCGCGGCCAGCCCTGCCGGAGTTCCATCATGCCGTGGCTCCTGACCTGCTTCCTCATGGCGCTCCTGGCACTCGCGGCCGGGCCGAAACCGGTCCTTGCGACCGACTCAATGGCACCGGTACCGGGCAGCCGGCTGGGCACGCTGCATGCGGCAGCTC
>NZ_WUJP01000087.1 GCF_009806515.1 Geminicoccus flavidas
CAGAAGGCGAGGCCAAGGCCGTCCTGTTCCTGGTGTCCGACCTGGACGGCTGGAACGAACGAATGGAGCAGGCTGCGACCACCCTCTCGGCAGCGGGCTACGGCGTGATCGGCATCGACCTCGTCACCTGGCTCGGCAAGCTGGCCGCCGATCCCGCCGATACCGACTGCCACTACCTGGTGGGCGACCTCGAGGACGCCGGCAAGCGCTTGCAGCGGAGCTGGGGCAGCAAACGCTACCGGCAAGGGATCATCGTAGGCCTGGGTGCCGGCGGCACGGTCGCCGCGGCTGCCCTGGTCAACGCGCCACCGGCGACCCTGGCGGGTGCCGCGGCGCTAGACCGGGCGGAACGGGTGCGCTCCCGCCTGCCGTTCTGCCCGGCCGGCGCTGCCAGCGGCGACGCCACGGGCGGCTTTGCCTACCCACCACCCATCCAGCGCGACGGCTGGCTGGTGGACGTACGCTGGCAGGCAGCCAATCCGCCCCCCCTTTGGCCGCCCATGGCCAGTACCGCCCTGGTAACCCTGAGCCCCCGGAACGACCTCGGCACGGCGCTGGCAAGAACGATCGACGCCGGCCTCGGGCTCTGGGCACCGCCGGCCGACCAGGGGGTGCTGCTGGCCGACCTGCCCCTGGTCGAGCTCCCGGCAAGCGGGCCTGGCCACAGCTTCGCCCTCATCCTGTCCAGCGACGGCGGCTGGCGCGATCTGGACAAGAGCATTGCCGGCTATTTCGAGACGCACCGCCTGCCGGTGGTGGGCCTGGATTCCCTGCACTACTTCTGGACGGCGCGCCGGCCGGCCGAGGTGGCAGGTGACCTGGACCGGATCGTGCGCCACTATCGCCAGGAATGGGGCAAGGACTGGGTGGCCCTGGTCGGCTACAGCTTCGGCGCCGACGTGCTGCCGGCGGTCTGGCCGCTGCTGGCGCAGGAGACCCGGGCGGCGGTCACGCAGGTCAGCCTGCTGGCGCTGGGCGTGTCGGCGGAATTCGCGTTCCACCTAGCGGACTGGGTCGGCTGGGCCAGCCCCGGACGCCCGTCCGATCCCGCCCGACCTCGCCCGCATGGACAGGAGCCGCGTCCAGTGCTTTTTCGGCGCGGACGAGCCGGCCGACGAGACGGGCTGCCGCAGCGCCGAGGCCAAGGGCACAGAGCTGATCGAGCGTCCGGGCGGCCATCATTTCGACGGTGACTACGCGGCGATCGCGGCGACAATCCTGACCGGCCTCGGGCAGAGGAGTGGAGGAACTTGGTGAGCGCACCTCAGGTGGCGGAGGCGACGGGAAGCGGCGAGAGCCCGGCCGGCAGGGGCCGCGCCTGGGTCACGCACCTGAAGGTGCTGGCACCCTATGTGGTGGGTGCAGTCCTGTTCGTGGTGGCGATCGCCGTGCTGCACCGCATGGTTGGCTCGTTCCACTGGCGCGACGTCACCGAGGAGATCCAGCGGATCGGCTGGGACCGCGTCTTCCTGGCGCTGTTCTTCACCTTCTTCAGCTTCGTCATGCTGGTCGGCTACGAGATCTATGGGGTACGCTGGGCCGGCAAGAGGCTGCCGCTCCTCCATATCGCGACCGCCAGCTTCGTCACCCAATCGATCGCGCACTGCACGGGCTTCGCCCCCTTTGTCGGTGCGGGGGTGCGCTACCGCTTCTATGTCAGCCAGGGCCTGGGCGCGCTCGACGTCGCCAAGGTCCAGGCCTTCTTCACCTTCACCTTCTCCCTGGGCGTGGCCACCCTGTCCGGCCTCATCCTGGTGCTCTCGCCCGATACGCTGGGCCAGGCCACGCCGATCTCGACCACGCTCTGGTTCTCGCTGGGCTGCCTGCTGCTGGTCATCGTCGCCGCCTACATCTTCTGGGGCTGGCTGAAGCCTCGCAGCATCGAGGTTCGCGGCCACCGGATCCAGGCGCCTACGCCGGGCGTCACCATCATCCAGATCATCCTGGGCCTGCTCGACCTGGGTGCCGCCGCCACCGCCTTCTGGGTGCTGATGCCGCCCGAGCTCGGCCTGTCGCTGCCAGCCGCGATCACGGTCTTCACCGCCGCCATCATGGTGGGCGTGGTCAGCAGCGTGCCGGGCAGCCTCGGCGTGTTCGAGGGTGCCGTGCTGGTGCTGCTGCGTCCGGCCGACGACCTGATCGTGGGCGTGGTCGGCGGCCTGGTCCTGTTCCGGATCTGCTACTACCTGGTACCCTTGCTGCTGGGCGCCATGATCATGGGCGGGCTGGAAGTGGCGCGGATCCGGGGCTGGCTCGGCACGGTCGGCCAGATAACGCTCAAGGCGATCGGGCCGATGGCGCCAACCCTGTTCGCGATCCTGACCGGGATCGCCGGCGTGATCCTGCTCCTGTCGGTCGCCACGCCGGCCCAGGAGCCCCGGATGGATCTCCTGGGCGATTACCTGCCGCTCTTCGTGGTCGAGTTCGCCCATGTCTGGGCCAGCATGGTGGGTGCCGGGCTGCTGCTGGTGGCCCGCGGCCTGTATCGCCGGGTCAATGCCGCCTGGACGCTGGCAGCGCTGGGGCTGGCCACGGGCGCGCTCGCGACGCTGGCCAAGGGGCTCGACTACGAGGAGGCGATCTACCTGCTGCTCGTGCTGGTCCTGCTCCTGCCCTGCCGCTCGGACTTCTACCGCAAGAGCTCGCTCCTGGACGAGCGGCTGTCGCTGAGCTGGGTGGTGGCGATCGCGGCGGCGCTGGCGGCGATGGTCTGGATCCTGTTCTTCGCCTACCGCCATGTCGACTACAGCCACAGCCTGTGGTCGACCTATGCTCTCGAGGCGGCAGCATCCCGCTCGATGCGCGGCGTCACCATCGCCTTGCTGATCGCCGCGGGGCTGGGCCTGGCCCAGCTCCTGCGACCGCCGCCGGCCGCCCCCCATCCCGCGACCGCCGAGGAGCTGGATCGGGCACGGCCGATTGTGGCGAAGCACGGCTCGACTACTGCCATGCTGGTGTTCACCGGCGACAAGGCCCTGTTCTTCGACCGGACCGGCGAGGCGTTCCTGATGTACGCGGTCCAGGGCCGCTCCTGGGTGGTGATGGGCGAGCCCATCGGGCCCAAGGAGCGCTGGGCCGAGCTGCTTTGGGACTTCCACGCGCAGGTCGACCGCCATGGCGGCCGCACCGTGTTCTACCAGGTAGGCCCCGATGCCCTGCCCTGGCTGCTCGATCTGGGCCTGCGCCCGGTCAAGATCGGTGAGAATGCCCGGATCTCGCTGCCGGCCTTCGACCTGCAGGGCAAGCAGCGGGGCGAACTGCGCAACGTGCGCAACCGTGCCCCGCGCGCCGGCCTGAGCTTCGCCGTCCTGCCGCCGTCCGAGGTCCCGGCCCATCTGGAGGAGCTGGGCCGAGTGTCGTCGGCCTGGCTGGCCGAGCGCCGGACCCGGGAGAAGCGCTTCTCGCTCGGCCGCTTCGACGCGGCCTATCTCTCGACCTCGCCCTGCGCGGTGGTGCGCCGCAACGGCGAGATCGTTGCGTTCGCCAACATCTGGCGCTCGGGCGATGGCCAGGAGGTCGGCATCGACCTGATGCGCTTCCTGCCGGACGCACCGCCCGGCACCATGGACTACCTGATCGTGGAAACGATCCTGTGGGCCAAGGCGGAGGGCGCTGCCTGGTTCGACCTGGGCATGGCGCCGCTGGCGGGACTGCCTGAGCATCACCTGGCCTCGCCCTGGTCGAAGTTCGGGCGGATCGCGGCCCGCCATGGCGGCCGCCTCTACAATTTCCAGGGGCTGCGCGCCTTCAAGGCCAAGTTCCAGCCGACCTGGCGGCCGAGCTACCTCCTTTATCCCGGCATTTCGCTGGCGCGCGTGCTGCCC
>NZ_WUJP01000088.1 GCF_009806515.1 Geminicoccus flavidas
GACATCACCGCATTGATCTCGGGCGGCTGGAGCGGCATCGTCCAGCGTTGACGTCGCGCGCCGGCCCCCGCCTCACCCGAGCAGGAAGCCGCGGCCGATGGTGTCGTCCTCCTCCAGGGTGAAGCGGGCGGCACCGGTGAAATGGGCCCGGCCGGCCACCTCGACCCGCACTGCCGGCCGGCCGCCCAGCCGTTCCTCTTCTACCACCTGCCCGGTGAACACCGCCCCGGTCCGGCTGACGAAGCGCCGGATGCTGCCGGCCTGCACCTGCCGGCGCCGGTGCATCAGCGCCATCCGCGCGGTCACACCGGAGCCGGTCGGGCTCCGGTCGACCTCCCGCTCGGCGAACACGCAGACATTGGCCGACGGCGCGTCCTCGCCGCTGCCGCCATCGGTCAGGATCGTGCCGTAGAGGAAGGCCAGGTCCGGGTCGTCCGGATGGTGCAGCTCGAGCTGCGCCCGGCCAGCCGTGGTGATCCGATGGGCCAGTTCCACCAGCTCGCCGATCGGCGAGCGGCCGACGTCCAGGCCGAACTGACCGGCGTCGATCACCGCGTAGAAGGCCCCTCCATAGCCGACATCGACCAGGACTGGCCCCACCGCCTCGACCTCCAGGACGCGATCCAGGCCCAGCGCGAAGGCTGGGACCGAGCGGAACCGCACGGCACCGCTCTTGCCGCCTTCGACCTCGACCAGCGCCTCGACCAGGCCGCAGGGGCACTGGATGCGCACGGGCGTCTCGGGCTCTCGCACCGGGACCAGGCCCCGCTCCACCGCAAACCGGCCGAGTGCGATCACCGCATGGCCGCACATGGTCGACCAGCCGGCATTGTGCATGAACAGCACCGCCAGGTCGGCATCCGGCAGGTCCGGCTCGACTGGCAGCACGCCATACATGTCGGCATGGCCGCGCGGCTCCCACATCAAGAGGCGCCGCAGCTTCTCGGCATGTTCGGCCGCCCAGCGGCGCTTGGCCAGGATGGTGCCGCCCGCAGGTACCGCGAAGCCCCCAGTCACGATCCGCACCGGCTCCCCGCCCGTGTGCATCTCCACGGTCTCGATCTCGGGCATGACACGTCACCTCGGGCTTGCGGCAGGCGGATGGAAGCCCCTCTGCGGGCACCCTGTCCACATGCTGCGGGGCGCAAGGGTTTGTTAACCGGGCGCGGCTAGATTGGGTGCCGGGCAGGTCGCCAATGGGTCGAGGGCGGCCGCTTCGAGCGACGGGAACAGGCAGGACGATGGCGGACAAGGCGAAGGAGCCGGCGGCGGCGGCCGAGAAGGCCGGCGGCGGCCGCGGCAAGCTCATGATGTTCGGGCTGATCGGGCTCCTGGCCCTGGCGGGTGCCGGTGGGGCCGGCGCCTATCTCATGGGGCTGTTCTCGACAGCCCCGCCTGCCGCGGCCGCGGCTCTGCCCGATCCCGCTGCCGGCACTACCGAGGAGGTCGCGCCCACGCCCGCGGCCGGTGAGCATGACGCCGCACCGGCGGCACCCAAGGTGATCTTCGTCGACCTGCCCGACGTGCTGGTGAACCTGAGCTCCGACAGTAAGCGCATGCGCTTCCTGAAGCTGCGCCTGGCGGTCGAGGTGTCGAGTCAGGCCACCGCCGACACGGTGGTGCAGTACACGCCGCGGATCATGGACAGTTTCCAGCTCTACCTGCGCAGCCTGACTGTGGACGACCTGGGCGGCCCGTCCGCCCTGCACCGGCTCAAGCAGGAGATGCTGGCGCGCATCAACCTGGCGCTCGATCCCGGCCGGATCGACGACGTGCTGTTCAAGGAAATGCTGGTTCAGTGAGGCAGGAGCAG
>NZ_WUJP01000089.1 GCF_009806515.1 Geminicoccus flavidas
ATGGGAGAGCCGGGATGAGCGGCAGCGTGTCAGCTTCCGGCCACGGACATCGGGCGGACGAGCCGCCCGGCGAGGACCGGATCCTGAACCAGGAGGAGATCGACAATCTCCTGGGCTTCACGGCCGGCTGCGAAGCTGGGGCGAAGCAGGGTGTGCAGGCGCTGGTGAGCGCTGCGGGCGTGACCTATGAGCGCCTGCCGATGCTCGAGATCGTGTTCGACCGGCTGGAGCGGATGCTGACCACCAGCCTGCGCAACTTCACTGCCGAGAATGTCGACATCCACATCGAGAACATCTACGCGCGCCGGTTCGGCGACTACCTGGAAGGCGTGCCGCTGCCGGCGATGCTGGGCGTGTTCCGGGCGGAGGAGTGGGACAATTATGGGCTGGTCACGGTCGACAGCCCGATGATCTACAGCATCGTCGACGTGTTGCTCGGCGGCCGGCGCGGCTGCTCGACCATGCGGATCGAGGGCCGCCCCTACACCACGATCGAGGCCAGCCTGGTGGAACGGCTGATCCGGCTGGTGCTGGCCGACCTGTCCACCGCGTTCGCGCCGATCACCCGGATCGACATGCGCTTCGAGCGGATCGAGACCAACCCGCGCTTCGCGGCGATCGCCCGGCCGGGCAATGCCTGCGTGGTCGTGCGCATGCGGATCGACATGGACACGCGCGGCGGGATGATCGAGTTCCTCCTGCCCTATGCCACGCTGGAGCCGGTCCGCGACACGCTGCTCCAGATGTTCATGGGCGAGAAGTTCGGCCGGGATTCGATCTGGGAGAACCATCTCGCCCGCGAGATGCGGCAGACCAGCGTCACCCTCGACGCGGTGCTCGACGAGCAGTCGGTGAGCCTGCAGGACGTGATGCGCCTGAAGGTCGGCTCGCTCCTGCTGCTGAACACCCGCCCGGACAGCGAGGTGGTGCTGCGCTGCGGCGCCGTGCCGATGCTGAGCGGGCGGATGGGCCGGCAGGGCGAACGGCTGGCGGTCCGGGTGGAGAAGCGGATCGAGCGCCGGGAGGATGGCGATGCTTGAGATGGCGCTGCAGGTGGTGCTGGTCGTGCTGCTGCTGGCCGCGATCGGCTGGAGCGCGCTGCTGCATCGCCGCCTGGCGACGCTCCGCCGTGGCGGCGATGGCATCGGCCAGTTCGTCAGCGACCTGATGACGGCGACCGGCCGCGCCGAGACCGCGATCCGGGAGATGCGGGCGATGGCCGAGGGGCTGGGTCGGCATTGGCAGCGCCAGCGGGGTGAGGCCGAGGCGCTGGCCGGCGAGCTACGCCAGCTGGTCACGGCGGCCGAGGACGGCGTGCGCGCCCTGCGCGAGGCGACCGTCCTGGCGCCGGCCGCCGCGGAGACCTTCCGCCAGCATGCCACGCGGCAGTCTGTGGCCGCTTCGCCGTTAGAGTGGCCAGAACGCACCCAGGATCCGGTCTCGCCGCACGAGCGGATCCGCCAAGCGATCCGGGACCTGCGCTGATGATGCGGCGACGCGCCGGGCCAGCCATAGCCGCCCCGGACCAGGCCAGGGCCGGGCGGACCTTCCGGCAGGTTTACGGGAGCTCCGCGTTGCGCCTGGCCCTCCTGCTGCCCCTGGGCCTGCTGGCCGCCGGTCTGTGGCTGGCCCAAGATCTGCTCGCGGAGCGCAGCGCGGCCCGGCTGGACGGCACGGGCCTGGTGGATGTGGAACCGGCGGCAGGGTCCGGCCTGCCGGATGCGGAACGGATGCCCGACCTGTTGGCAGCCGCCGCCGGCGAGATCGAGGCGCAGCGCAGCGAGCTCAGCCGGCGCGAGCGGGACCTGGCCGCGCGCGAGGCGGCGCTGCACGATCTGGCGGAGAAGCTACGCGTGGAGGTGGCGACGCTGCAGGCGCTGCGCCAGGAACAGGACGACGCGGCCGAACGGGCCGAAGCCGAGCAGGAAGAGCGTGCCGCGCGCCTGGCGCGCCTGTACGAGACCATGAAGCCCAAGCGCGCCGCCTCGATCCTGGACCATGTCCCGGTCGAGGAGGTGGCGGCGATCGCGCGGCGGATGCGCGACGGCAAGGCCGCCCTGATCATCCAGCAGATGTCGCCCGAGCGAGCCAGCGCGCTGAGCGCCAGGCTGGCCCTCCCCTGAGACCCGCTGAGACCGGTCGCGGCATCGCCTGGGCGATTCTGGCGCCGCCGGACCGCAACCGGGCCGCGACCGCGCGCCCTACTGCCACGCCGGGTCCTGTCGCCTCCAACCAGCAATAGGGGCCGGCAGAGGCGGGATCTGGCTGTCACCGGCACTGCCTGTCCGGCAGTGATCCGCTTTCCTCTGTGTCAGGGGTCAGATCGGGTTCGACCACCCTGCTCTATCGAGCACCCAGTGCTGCCGACATCGTCATGATGAAGAGGAACGAGCGCAGCGCCAATGGCGACGCGGCATGGCCGGTGCCCGCTCGTCCAGGGACCTGATCGCGGCCGGCTGCCCGGAGCCAGGCAGCTCAATCCACGGGCGTCGGTGGGGCGAGCCCGGAGGAATTGTCGCGGCCGGGACACAGGGTGGTGGATTTGCGCAGCTCGCCTTGACCTGGTCCGAGATCGGCGCATGGTGTTCTCGTGGTGGATCATATCTGGGGGGTCACCATGGCACCTTTGCCTCGACCGGCTAGGTGGGGCGCTTGCGCCCTGGGCAGTGCTTCCTGCAGCCCGTCCTCCTGCAGAACGCGCGTCGGTGTGCCGGTGCTGGTCTGCATGGTGCTGGCGCTGGGGGCGGGGCTGGCCGGCCCCGGCCAGGCGGCCGGCCAGAACCAGCGCCTGCTCGACCTCACCGTACGCCCGCCGGATCTGCATCTCCGCCAGGCGGGGCCCCTGGAGGTAGCACTTGGCGGACCGCACAGCTTGCGCCAGGGGTTGGCGGAGGGCGAGGCGTTCGGGGAGATCGCCCTACAGGCGGGTGCGGTGGGCGTGGCGCTCCGGCCGGAGAACGACCGGGTGAAGCCGGATCTGTTCTACGATCTCTCCGGCTGGCGGCTGCGCACCCGAATCATGTCCGGCGACTCCCCCCTGGAGATCGACGGGATGGTGCTGCGTGCCGCGCACGCGCTGCCGCTGTTCGGCACCAAGATCGGCACGGCCGACCTGCCTTGACCGCGTCTGCGCCGGTGACCGCCGCTTCGTGGCCTGCCGGCGCAAGCGTTTTGTCCGGCCATCGCCGCTCCCCTCTCAAGCGGGCTGGCCAAGATTTCTCGAGCTGAACCGGACGACCTGACAGCGGCTTCCAGCGGCCGCCGTTCATCCGTCGCCAGACGGGGGTGAAACCTCCGGGTATGCCGTCCTCATCGGCGGTCTGCGCCCAGCTCCGCTGTAGGAAGAAGGCGCCAGCAGCTGAGGCACGCCGCCGCTCGTCGGATTGCCTGCCGACGGTGAAGGACCGTTTGGTCATTCAGCCGGCATCCGGGCTTCCGAACACTGGGTCCGCCGCACCCGTCATGGGCGGCCGCTCGCCTTTCTGATTGGCGGCGGGACCTGCGGCCAGCTCGACCCTTCAGCAGCTGCCGGGTAGCTCGCCGGCCCATCACGTAAGGCGGGGCCGGCCAAGGGACCAGCAGCGGCCGGAGCAATGGCAACCGGCTGGTCCGCGATCGCCGCGGTGCGTCGCCAGGATGGTCCCGCAGTCCGTCACCGGCGCCCTCGGACCCGCCGACGCCCGGCCCGGCGGCAGCGCCGCCGCATCGCGCCGCCTGCGGGTACGGGGGTTCCTCGGTGGTCAGGTCGCGCGTGCGGTGGGTGCCGGGCCAATGGCCAGGAAGGCCACCAGGAGCAGGCCCGGCAGCATCGTCAGGTTCATCGCCTGCCAGCCGATCGTCGCCTGCAGCGCGCCGGACAGGCTGGCGGAGGCGGCTACGCAGGTGAACAGGAGGAGGTCGTGCAGCCCCTGCACCCTCGCCTTCTCCGCAGGCGTGTAGGCGCCCGTCAGCATGGTGGTGGCGCCCACGAACATCAGGTTCCAGCCGATCCCGAGCAGCAGGAGGCCGAGGGCGAAATTGCCGAGTTCCTGCCCGACCAGGGCCACGCCGATGCAGGCCAGCATGGTGGCGGCGCCGGCCAGCACCACCCGCCTGGCGCCAAATCGCGCCACCAGCCCGCCTGAGACGAAGCTCGGCGCGAACATGCCGACCACATGCCACTGAATGACGCTGGCGCTGGCATCGAAGCCGAAGCCGCAGTCCAGCATGGTGAGCGGCGTGGCGGTCATGAGCAGGTTCATGGAGACGTAGGCGACCAGCGCGATGGCGAAGGCGCGACGGATCGCCGGATCGGCGGCGAGTTCGGGCAAGGAGCGCCCGGGGCCGTCCGCCTGGCGCGGCTGCAGCACCGGCACGTCGAGCGCCAGGAGGATCAGGCAGGCGACCCCGGCCACCGCGAGCACCGCCAGCTGGCTGCCGGCGAACATGATGGGGGCGAACAGGTCGCGGGTCGCCTTGGCCAGCTCCGGCCCCGCGACGGCCGCGATGGTGCCGCCGGCCAGCACCCAGCCGATCGCCCGGGCGCGCAGCGGTGCCGGATCGCGGCCGGCATGGCTGCCGCCGCCACAGCAGGACGCGTCCGCCGCATCGGCCGCCGCGAAGCGGAAATACTGGCAGAAGGCCGAGAACACGCCGTAGAGCACGCCCGCCAGACAGAACAGCACGAAGTCGGCGCGCATGATCGCCAGGTAGCCGCACAGGCCGGACAGGCCCCCAACCAGGCAGCCCAGCATCAGCCCGGCCCGCCGGCCGTACCTCCCCATCAGCAGCGAAGCCGGCAGCGTCGCCGCCATGGTGCCCGCGAACTGTATGCCCAGCGGCACGGTGGCCAGCACCGGGCTCGGCGCCAGGGCGAGCCCCACCAGCGGCGAGGTGCTGATGGTGACGGTGTTGGCGACGAAGAACAGCGCCTGGCACAGCGCCAGGACCGCGAGGTTGCGGCTCAAGGAAACCCCGCGCGGCTTCTGGCTGACTGGCAGGACGTTCATGCGGCCAGTCCTACCCCCCGGCGCGCGTAGACGAAACCCCGCCAGTGCCGGGGCCATCCACCGGCCGCACCCGAGACCATGCCCGGCTAGCGCACCCGGCTCAGCTGCAGGGCGGCCACGCCCAGGGCCACCAATGCCGCGCAGGCGACGCGGCGCCGGCCGAACGGCTCGTGGAGCAGGCGCGTGCCCATCCAGGCTGCCAGCACCACCGAGGTCTCGCGCAGGGCGGAGACATAAGCGATTGGTGCCCGGGTCATCGCCCAGATCACCAGGGCGTAGGCGGAGAGCGACATGATCCCGGCAAGAGCAGCCGGCCGCCAGAGCAGCGGTGCTGCCCGCACGAGCGCCCCCTTGCGTCGCGCCAGCACCAGGGCCGCGAACGGCAGCCCGTCCAGCACGAACAGCCAGACCACGTAGCTCCAGGCATCGCCGGCGGTGCGCGCACCCATGCCGTCGCAGATTGTGTAGCCGCCGATCACACAGGCGTTCAGGACCGCCGGCACCAGTGCCCGCCGGCCAGCCATGCCGCCGCCCGGCCCGGCGGCCAGCGCCACGATGCCGAGGCCGATCACCACGACCGCGGCCACGCCCGCCGGCTCCAGACTTTCATCCAGGAGCAGCCAGGCGAGCAGTGCCGCTACCGGCGGAGCCAGGCCGCGGGTCACCGGATAGACCTGGGAGAGGTCGCCCAGCCGGTAGGCCCGTGCCAGCAGCTCGTAGTAGAACAGGTGTGAAATGAGCGAGCCCAGCAGCCACGGCCAGGCGGCAGCCGGCGGCGGCGGCACCAGCAGGCAGAGCGGCAGCATCATCGCCGAAATCACGAGGCCCGCCAGCGCCAGGCGCAGTTCGGGATCGCCACTGGTCTTGACCAGCGCGTTCCAGCTGGCATGGAGCCCCGCGGCCAGGATGACGACGAGGAACACCGTGGGGGCCATCGGTCCGGGTCCGCCCTTGGACGACCCGACGCGGATGTGCCAGGGTGGCGCCAAGACAGCCGGCCGTAGCGCCTGGCCCTGCCGTTTGTCGAGCCCGAACCGGAGGACGCATGCGCGTCTCCTTGATCCAGCTTACCGCCGATATCGATCCTGACGCCAACCGGCAGGCGGCGGCCACCTGGATTGAGCGGGCGGTCGAGGCGGACCGACCGGACCTGGTGGCCCTGCCCGAGGCGTTCACCCTGATCGGTGGCGGCCGGGAAGCCCGTGCTGCCGCGACCGAGACGATCCCGGACGGGCCCACCACCACCCTGCTGCGCGAGCTCGCCCGGCGCCACCGCATCACCATCCATGGCGGCAGCTTCATCGAGGCCGGCCCGGACGGGCGCGCCTTCAACAGCTCGGTCGTGGTGGGGTCGGACGGTGCGATCGTCGCGACCTACCGCAAGATCCACCTGTTCGACGTCACCGCACCGGACGGGCAGAGCTTTCGCGAGAGCGAGCGCTTCGTCCCGGGCGCGGAGCTGGCGCGCTTCGAGGCCGGCGGGTTCCACTTCGGCTGCACGATCTGCTACGATCTGCGCTTTGCCGAGCTGTTCCAGCACCTGGCCCGCCAGGGTGCCGACGCGTTCCTGGTGCCGTCGGTGTTCACCCTGCAGACTGGCAAGGACCACTGGGAGGTGCTGTTGCGCGCCCGGGCCATCGAGCACGGCGCCTATGTGCTGGCCGCCGCGCAGACCGGGCGGCACCCGTCCAGCGGCCGGCAGTCCTGGGGCCATTCCATGGTGGTGGATCCCTGGGGCACGGTGGTGGCGCAGGCGAGCGAAGGACCCGGCTGGATCACCGCCCGGCTCGACCCGGCGCGCGTCCGCGAGGCGCGCCGGCTGATCCCGACGCACCGTCATCACCGGCTGATCGAGCCCTGGGGCGGCTGAGCCACTCCAGGCCCGCCAATACGCTCCAGCAGACCAAGCAAGAGGGGGAGGCACGCATGCCCGACTTCGCCATCGTCGACACCCATGTCCATCTCTGGGACCCGGCCGAGATCCCGATGGACTGGTGCGCCGGGGTACCGGCACTGAACCGCCCGTTCGGTCTGGCCGAGCTGGACGAGGCTCGCCGTGCTGTCCAGCTCGAGCAGATCGTGTTCGTGGAATGCGACGTCGTGCCGGGGCGCAGCCTGGACGAGGCCAGGCGCATTGCCGCCATGGCTGAGGCTGATCCGCGCCTTGCCGGGATCGTCGCCCATGCGCCCGTGGAGAATGGTGCCGCCGTGGCGCCGCACCTGGAGGCACTGGCCGGTCTGGGCCTGGTCAAGGGCGTGCGCCGGCTCCTGCAGAATGAGGCGGACGACGCCTTCTGCCTGCGCCCGGACTTCCAGGCGGGCTTGGCACTCCTGCCGAAATACGGCTTCCATTTCGAGCTGTGCATCTTCCACCGGCAGTTTCCGGCGGTACTGGAACTGGTGGCGCGGCACCCCGAGGTGCGGTTCGTCCTGGACCATATCGGCAAGCCTGGGATCAAGGCCGGGATCGTCGAGCCCTGGTGGACCTTCATCAAGGCACTGGCCGCCTTTCCCAACGTGATCTGCAAGCTCAGCGGGGTCGCCACCGAGGCCGACCATGCCGACTGGCGCGAGGCGGAGATCCGGCCCTACATGGACCGGGCACTCGACGTGTTCGGCAGCGAACGGGTGATGTTCGGCGGCGACTGGCCGGTCTCGATCCTGGCCCTACCCTATGCGGACTGGGTGGAGATCTTGGACCGCGCCACGGCACATCTTTCGCGCGAGGAGCGGCAGCGGATCTTCCGTGACAACGCCAGGCACTGGTACCGGCTGCCAGGCTGAGCGGATGGCGGCACTGGCCGGCAGCTGGCAGTTCTGGGCGACACTCGCCGCCTGCTGCGCGGCGCTCACCGCGCTGTTCGCCAAGCTCGGCGTAAGCGGGATCGACCCGGACCTCGCCACCTTCCTGCGCACGGCGGTGGTGATCCTGGCACTGGGCCTGATCCTGGCCATGACCGGCAAGTGGCGGCTGGACGGGCCGGTCCCGTTGCGCAGCTGGGTCTTCCTGGTCCTGTCCGGCCTCGCCACCGGTGCGTCCTGGGTCTGCTACTTCCGGGCGTTGCAGCTGGGCGAGGTCGCCAAGGTGGCACCGGTCGACAAGCTCAGCGTGGTGCTGATCGCCGTGATGGGCGTGTTGTTCCTGGGCGAGCGGCTCTCGGCCGCGGGCTGGCTGGGTGTAGGCCTGATCGCCACCGGCACCCTGATCCTGGCCTGGCGCGGCTGAGCAGGTGAAACGACCAGCCCAGAGCCGGGTCTCGGGGATCAGATCGTGTAGTCGAACGCCGCGTAGGACAGTTCGCTCAGGATCTCGTCGGCGCTGCGCGAGGTGTCGCAGGAGGGTGCGACCTTCACTGCCTTGGCCGGCACGCCCGCGACCGTGGTGCGCGCCGGCACCGGGTTCAGCACCACCGAGCCCGC
>NZ_WUJP01000009.1 GCF_009806515.1 Geminicoccus flavidas
ATACTTCCCGGCATGCAAAGGCCGAGGGTATGAGGAACCGCTTGCAAAGCCGTGCCACCCTCTGCCGGCCTGTCACTCGCGCTACCGATCTCGATCCCGTGAAGGTCAGCAGACAGCAGCACCTGGCATTCCTCCACAGTGGCTGTCCTGATCCGCGAGCCTATCCTCACGAGCACCGACATCGATATGAGCATCGGTGCCAACGCCTTTCCGCAGGGACCAGGCGGCCGTGCCGGTGAACGAGGCCGGCGGATCGACGAGGTGGCGAGACACCATGGCCGAAGCCAGCAACATCGACCGGATCATGCACCGGCGACAGGGGGGCAAGCGCCACCCGGCCGGTACAAGTGGATGAACTTCCTGATCACGCCTATGCGCGGCCGGATCCAGAGGCTCTTCCGCACCATGAGGCGGCGCCATCTCTTCCACCGTATCGGCTACCATGGTCTGTCCCGAAACCGCAGCCATTTCTGGCTAGGGCACGGCCATGAACCTGCGCAGAGCGGATCAGCTCGCGGGTTGAAAACTCATTTTGAGGGAAGAATAGCAGCCAGCTAAGGTCCGTTAGCTCCTGAAGTCGGCTCCCATCTGCCATGTAGTGAGCAGTAGATGGATGGGCCGGATGACGGACGTTCTGACGGATCAACAGTGGGCGGTGCTGGCGCCCCTGATCGAGGCGTGTCGCCCGTACCGCAAGACACAGCACCGTGACCTGCAGCATGGGATCGAGGTGCTCATGTGACGCTGTCAGAACGGCGTCATGTGGCGCAGCCAACCGGCTGAGTTCTGGCCCGTTAGGTCTGCTGACCTGGACGTCTGCGGCCATGGATGATCCGCCTGCTGGCGGATCATGGTGGATGGCGGCGCAGGCCTTCATCCGTTGAGGACGGCTTGGGGTACAGGAACGGCTGCTGACAATGGCACAGGAGCATGGCGTCCAGTTGGGCATGACCTTTTTGGACGGCGGCAACACCCGTGCTCACCAAGAAGCGGCCGGTGTGGCCAAGAAAGGGGGCGGTGGAGCCCGACGCATCGAAGGTGGAGCGCCTGGCCGATCTCGTGGTGGCTCCTGCCAGTATCGTTGGCATCTCTCCGAGGGATCGTCTTCAGCCGGAT
>NZ_WUJP01000090.1 GCF_009806515.1 Geminicoccus flavidas
CGCGATCCGCGCACAGGCACCGATCTCGATATTGCCCAGGATCTTGGCACCAGCCCCGATCATCACGCCCTTGCGCACCTTGGGATGCCGGTCGCCGGCCTCCTTGCCGGTGCCGCCCAGCGTGACACCCTGAAGCAGCGAGACGTCGTCCTCGATGACCGCGGTCTCGCCGACCACGAGGCCGGTGGCATGGTCCAGGAGGATGCCCCTGCCGATCCGCGCGGCCGGATGGATGTCCGTCTGGAACACCTCGGAGGACCGGCTCTGCAGGTAGAGGGCGAAGTCGCGCTCGCCATTCTCCCACAGCCAGTGGGTCAGCCGGTGCGCCTGGATGGCGTGGAAGCCCTTGAAGTAGAGGAATGGCTCGATCAGCCGCTCGCAGGCGGGGTCGCGATCATAGACGGCGGTGATGTCGGCCTGCAGGCCCTGGGCGATCGCCGGCTCATGGCTGGAGGCCCGGTGGAAGGCCTGCAGGATCAGGGGCTGGGAGATCACGTCGTTCTTCAGCCGGGCGGCGATCCGGTGGAACATCGCCGATTCAAAGCTCGGCTGGTTGATGATCGAATCGAGGAACAGCGGGGCCAGCATCGGCGATTTGGCGCAGGCCTCCTCCGCTTCCCAGCGCAGCTGACGCCAAAGGGCGTCGGACACGTCGCCCTGCGCCTCGGGCGATACCAGGGTCAGGTGCTTGTGCTTGGTCGCGGCTGCCATCGTCATTCCGTCGCCTCCGGCGACCGGCATCATCCGGTCATCTCGCCGCCGAACGCCGGTCGGGCCGGCTCCGTTCCCCTGCCACCGGCCAAGGGCTGCGCGGTCGAGGATGGACATCTAGCCGCGCCGGCGGCCGATCGGCAACGTCAGCATTTCTTTAGTGCGATTTCAGCATTGCCGAACCCGCTCAGATCCCGGCCCCGGTCTCCGCCTGGATGCGTTGCGCCACCCGTTCCTGCAGCCGCCAGAGATGCCGGTCATGGATGCCGTACTGCTCGAGCGACGCCACGGTCTTGTAGAGATATTCCGCACAGGACCCGCCATGGCCGCAGGCTCTCGCCAGCATCGCGACCGTTTCGTCCGGGTCCGGCTCCGGCCGGTAATAGGAGCAGTTCCGGTTGGCGACGAAGCCGAGCGCACGGACATTGCCCGTCGCCGTACGCACCTCGAACCAGTGCGGCCGGTTGCCGGAGTCGGTGTAGACGAGTTCCCGGCGCAAGAGGAGTTCGACGTCCTTGCGCACCTCCGCGTCGGGCAGGCGAAACAGCACGCCCTTGCAGGAGCCGCCGCGATCCAGCGCCAGCATCAGGCCGGGCTCCTCCGGCGTGCCGCGCCAGCGGGTCAGATGGAGGCAGTAGGCGCGATGCCAGCCATGCACGATGCCGACCCGCGCCTCGGCCTGGCGAAAGGTCGGGTTCCACAGGAGCGAGCCATAGGCGAAGACCCACAAGGGCTCGCCCGGCCGGATCTCGCGGAGCAGCCGTTCGGTCATCTGCCGATACTGGTCGTCGCTCAAGAGCGCCAGGTCCGCAGGGTGCCCGGGATCGGGCACCACCCGATGGACCCGGCTCACCAGGTCGGGGGTCAGCGCACGCATGCGGGCGCGCCGGCTGTTCGTTGCGTCGATGCGGATACTCATGCCGTTCTGGCTGGCTCCTCCGGGGCATCTTCCGGCGGCCAGCCGAAGAAGGCGCGGCCGAGGATGCCGTTGAGTTCGGTCAGGCTCTGCTGGATGAAGTCGTCCAGCGCATGCACCGAGCCGGCGGCGATCGCCCTGGTCACCTTGATCGGCTCCAGGTCGTCACGCAGACCATCCAGATGCTCGATCGCCCGGCTGGCCGCCCGCAGCCCGTAGCGGCGGCGCAGATGGTGCAGATGCTCCTCGATGGCGGCCAGGTGGTAGGCCACCGAGCGCGGGAAGGACGGGTCGCACAGCATGAACAGCGTGACCTTCTCCTGGTTGATCTCGCGCGGATGGCGGCGCCGGAAGGCCTGGTAGCCGGCAGCCGAGCGCAACAGCGCCGTCCAGTAGCTGACGTCGCCGGCCGCGTCATCGCCCTCGCGCAGGGCCGCGGCGAACAGCTTGGCGTCCAGCAGCCGCGTGGTCTGGTCGGCGCACTCGATCGCCCGGCCGAGCTCGTAGAAGGTCCAGGCCTCGTCGCGGTACAGCGTGCCGGCGGCGATGCCGTAATGAGCGTCGCAGCCGTCCTTGATCTGCGCGCACAGCCGCGAGAGCCGCTCCTCGGCCAGATCGTCGATGCCGAGCGTCAGCACCCGGTTGTAGAAGACGTTGAGCTGCACCCACATCTCGGTGGTGATCAGCG
>NZ_WUJP01000091.1 GCF_009806515.1 Geminicoccus flavidas
GCCGGAGCGTGCGGGCGTTCTCGCGTGCCGCCCAGATGTCGCTCACCAGCGAGTTTAGGTTCTCCCGGTCCAGCACGTAGAAGCGCAGCACCGACTGGGCGGAGGGCTGGCCGTGCTTCACCTCGAAGCGCTGGCGGTCCGCGTTGATGTCCAGCACCACCCCCCAGTCATGGGCGCCGCGGCTGTCGCGGGCGAAGGTCTCCTGAACGTCCAGGATCCGGGCCAGGTTCTCGGCGCGCTCCACATAGCGGCCCATCCAGAAGATGCACTCGGCATAGCGGGCGAGCAGCCGGGTCATGCCAGGTCCTCCCTCAGCACCCAGGTGTCCTTGGAGCCGCCGCCCTGGGAGCTGTTGACCACGAGCGAGCCCCGGCGCAGCGCCACCCGGCTCAGGCCCCCCGGCAGCACCCAGGTCGACCGGCCGGTGACCGCAAACGGGCGCAGGTCGACATGGCGCGGCTCGATGCCGTCCTCGGTGAGCGTCGGCGAGACCGACAGGTCAATCATCGGCTGGGCGATGAAGTTGGCCGGATCGGCCAGGAGCTTGGCGCGCTGGTCATCGAGCTCCGCCTTGCTCGCCTTGGGCCCGATGGTGATGCCGTAGCCGCCCGATTCGCCGACTGGCTTCACCACCATCTGATCGAGCCGCTCCAGGACCTGCTGCAGCGCCGGCTTTTCCCGGCAGATCAGCGTCTCGACATTGGGCAGGATCGCGTCCTGGTCCAGGTAGTACCGCACCAGCCGCGGTACATAAGCATAGATCGCCTTGTCGTCGGCGACCCCGGTGCCGGGCGCGTTGGCGAGTTGGACGTTGCCCTTGGCATAGGCCCGCATCAGCCCCTTCACGCCCAGCATAGATTCCGGGCTGAACGCCTCCGGATCGAGGAAGTCGTCGTTGATCCGCCGATAGATCACATCCACGGGCATCGGCCCGGCAATCGTCTTCATGAATACCTGGTCGTCGTCGACGAACAGGTCGCGCCCTTCCACCAGCGGCACCCCCATCTCGCGGGCGAGGAAGACGTGCTCGAAATAGGCGGAGTTGAACACGCCGGGCGAGAGCAGCACGACCTGCGGCTCGTCGATCGCCGGCGAAGCCACCTCGGACAGCTGGTCATGCAGGCGCTGGCCGTAGTCCGATACCTTCATGAGCGGCACGTTCTCCATCAGGTCGGCGAACGCGCGCAGCATCAGGTGGCGGTTCTCGACCACGTAAGAGACGCCGGACGGCGAGCGGGCATTGTCCTCCAACACCATCATGGTGCCGTCACGGCCACGCACCAGGTCGGTGCCGTTCACGTGGACATAGGTGCCAAACGGCAGGTCCAGCCCCGCCATCTCCTTGCGATAGTTCGTGTTGCCCAGCACCAGGTCGGCCGGGATGATCCCGTCCTTGATGCATTTCTGGTCGTGGTAGATGTCATGCAGGAACAGGTTCAGCGTCTGCACGCGCTGGATGACGCCCTGCTCGATCGTTGCCCAGTCGCCGCGGGTCAGGATCCGGGGGATCAGGTCGAAGGGCAGGATCCGATCGATCGCGTCCTTGTCGCTGTAGACCGTGAAGGTGATGCCGAGATTGTAGAGCTCGGTCTCCGCATCGCCGGCCCGGGCGCGCAACGTCGCCAACGGCAGGGCGTCCAGCCGGCCGGCCACCCGGGCGATCACGGCCGAGCGCTCGGCTGAACGAAGCATCTCGCAATAGAACGGGCCAGGATCATAGCCACGGAACGTGCCGCTCCAGCCAAGCTGGGACTGGCTCGAGCCGGAGGTCTGAACTTGTGCCTGCATCGTCGCGGTCCCTTGGCGCCCGTTGGCCGTCGCAGCAAACATGGTGCCACCGAGTGCTGACAAGCGTGGCGTCGTCGCCACTGCCTGCCGCTTTGGCACCGCGTCATGCGTAACTGGCGGCCGCGGCGGCAGTGCCGGCAGGGCTAGCCCTCTACCAGTTCGGCCAGCCGGAAGCCCGCGATCCGGTCGATCTGCGCAAGGGCGGTCGCCGTCTCGGTCGCCGCGTCGTTCGGCAGCCGGGCCTCGAAGCCGGCCCGGATCTGCGCCTTGCCCGCACCTTTGACCGCCATGATGAACGGGAAGCCGAACTTCGCCCGATAGGCGTCGTTGAGCGCGTGGAAACGCGCATGCTCCTCTTCCGTCAGCCGATCGAGCCCGGCCGAGGCCTGCTCCTTGGCGGAGTCCGCGGTCACCTCGCCGGCCAGTGCCGCCCGCCCCGCCAGATCCGGATGAGCCCGGATCAAGGCCAGCTGGCGCTCGGGCGGCGCTGCCCGGACCGCCGCAGCCATCGCCTCCTGCAACGCTGCCAGCGTGCCGAACGGCCGCTTTGCGAACGCTGCTTCCGCTATCCAGGGGCTGTGCTCGTAGATCGACCCGAAGGTCCGGACGAACGCCTCCCGGTCCATGGCGTCGACCTCGGCAATCGTCGGCATCGGTTCCTCCGGTATCGCTTGACCACGGCCGGGAGCTTGCAGGACCCTTCCCGCGTGGCAAGGGATGACACGATGGGCCGGCTCACCACCCATGTTCTCGATACCGCGCACGGCCGCCCGGCCGCCGGCATGGCCCTGGCCCTCTACCGGCTGGGGCCGGACGGGTCCCGCGACCTCATGACCGAGCGCCGGACCAATGCGGATGGCCGCTGCGACGAGCCGCTGCTCGACGACGCGGCGTTCATGACCGGCAGCTACGAGCTCCTGTTCCAGGTGGGCCGCTACTTCGCCGGGCTCGGCACGCTACTGGCAGAGCCGCCGTTCCTGGACGAGGTACCGCTGCGCTTCGGGATCGCCGAGAACGGCCACTACCACGTGCCTTTGCTGGTCTCGCCCTGGTCATATGCCACCTATCGGGGGAGCTGAGGCCATGGCTGCGGTCCGCTTCACTGTGAACGGCACAGGCGTGGAGGTGACGGACCTCCACCCGACCACGACCCTGCTCCAATATCTGCGTGTCCATCGCCGCCTGACCGGCACCAAGGAAGGCTGTGCCGAGGGCGACTGCGGGGCCTGCACGGTCGTAGTCGGCGAATGGCTGGACGGACGGCTGCGCTGGCGCGCCGTCAATGCCTGCATCCTGTTCCTGCCCACCCTGCACGGCAAGGCGGTGCTCACGGTGGAAGGCCTGGCCGATGAGAGCCAGCCACTCCATCCGGTCCAGCAGGCCTTCGTCGACCATCACGCCGCCCAGTGCGGCTTCTGCACGCCAGGCTTCGTCATGGCCCTGGTGGCGCACCGGCTGGATCCGGAGAACGGCGCGCATCTCGCGACCGAGGACGTCATCGCCGGCAATCTCTGCCGCTGCACCGGCTACCGCCCGATCCTGGACGCCGCGGCCGATGCCGAGCCCGGCGGGCTGGAGCCCGCCCCGCCGCCGGCCCTGCCCGACAACGATCCGATGCCGGACTACCACGCGGCCGGCGGCCGCTTCCGGATGCCGCGCTCTGGCGACGAGCTGGCCGCCTGCCTCGAGGAGACGCCGGACGCGACCGTGCTGGCCGGCGGCACCGACATCGGCCTGTGGGTTACCAAGGCGCTGCGCGAGCTGGACGACCTGGTCTGGCTGGGCGCCTGTACCGACCTGCGGCGGATCGAGGCTACGCACGACGGCCTGCGGATCGGCGCCGCCGTGCGGCTCCACGACGTCCATCCGGTCCTGGCCGAACACTGGCCGGAACTCGGTGAGCTCCTGCGCCGCTTCGCCAGCATGCAGATCCGCCAGGCCGCCACGCTGCTCGGCAACGTGCTGAACGCCTCGCCGATCGGCGACGGCTCGCCGGCCTTCCTGGCCCTCGGTGCCAGCCTCGTGCTGCGCAAGGGTGAGCGGCGCCGGACCGTGCCGCTCGACGCGTTCTTCCTGGCCTACCGCAAGACCGCGCTGGAGCCCGGCGAGTTCGCCGAAGCGCTGGTCCTGCCCTGGCCGACCGATGGCCAGCTGTTCAAGGCCATGAAGGTCAGCAAGCGCTTCGATCAGGACATCTCGGCGGTCATGGGCGCGTTCCGGCTGACCCTGGCGGACGGCCTGGTCCAGGACGTCAGCCTGGCCTTCGGCGGCCTGGCAGCGATACCTAAACGTAGCCCGTCCGCCGAGGCGGCACTGGTGGGCCACGCGCTGGACGAGGCGGCGATCGAGGCCGCCTGTGCCGGCTTTCGCCAGGACTTCCAGCCGATCGACGACGTGCGTGCCACTGCCGCCTACCGGCTGGAGGCCGGCCAGAACCTCCTGCGCCGGCTGTTCCTGGAGGTGACCAAGCCGGCCGACGCGCCCCGCATCCTCGACCTGGAGATCGCCGCATGACCAGGCTCCAGGCGGTAGCCGCCCCGCTGCCCCATGATTCCGCCGAGCTGCACGTCACCGGCCGGGCCCGCTATGTCGACGATCTGCCCGAGCCGCATGATTGCCTCCATGCCGCGGTCGGCCAGTCGACCCGCGCCCATGCCCGGATCGTGCGGATGGACCTGAGCCGGGTCGCTGCGGCGCCCGGCGTGGTCGCGGTGCTGACCGGCGCCGACTTTCCCGGCCTGAACCAGATCGGGCCAGTCCTGCTCGACGAGCCGGCGCTCGCCCAGCACAGCGTCGACTATCACGGCCAGGCCGTCTTCGCCGTGGCTGCCACCACCTATGAGCTGGCGCGCCGGGCGGTCACACTCGCCGAGATCGTCTACGAGGACCTGCCGGCGGCGATCCATCTGGAGGACGCGCTCGCCGCGAACCTGGACCTCCTGCCGCCCTACGAGATGCGCCGCGGCGACCCGGAACCGGCGCTGGTCCGTTGCGCGCACCAGTTGGAAGGCAGCTTCCGCCTGGGCGGCCAGGACCATTTCTACCTGGAAGGCCAGATCGCGCTCGCCATTCCCGGCGAGGACGGCGGCATGGACGTCCATGCCTCCACCCAGCACCCCACCGAGGTCCAGCACGTGGTGGCACGCTGCCTGGGCGAGATCGACGCCAAGGTCCGGGTCGAGTGCCGGCGGATGGGCGGCGGGTTCGGCGGCAAGGAGACCCAGGCCAACCAGATTGCGGCCATCGCGGCGGTGCTGGCGCGCAAGACCGGCAGGGCGGTGAAGTTCCGCCTGGACCGCGACGTCGACATGACGCTCACCGGCAAGCGCCACGACTTCCGCATCGACTACCGGGTGGGCTTCGACGATGAGGGCCGGATCGAGGCGATCACCTTCGACCAGGCCGCCCGCGGCGGCTGCTCGGCCGACCTCACCGGCGCGATCGCCGACCGGGCGATGTTCCATGCCGACAACGCCTATTTCTTCCCGCGCGTCCGGATCCGCTCGCGGCGGCTGAAGACCCACACGGTCAGCAACACCGCCTTTCGCGGCTTCGGCGGCCCGCAGGGCATGCTCGGCATCGAGGAAGTGGTCGACGAGATCGCCCGGCATCTGGGCAGGGACCCGCTGGACGTGCGCCGGGCCAATTTCTACGGGGCCGCCCCGCGCAACCTCACCCCGTACCACATGGAGGTCGAGGACTTCGTCCTGCCGGAGCTCATGGACGAGCTGGAGCAAAGTTCCGGCTACCGGCAGCGCCGCGCCGCCATCGAAGCTTGGAACGAGACCAGCCCGATCCTGAAGCGCGGGATAGCACTCACCCCGGTCAAGTTCGGGATCAGCTTCACCACCAGCCACCTGAACCAGGCGGGCGCCCTGATCCAGCTCTATACCGACGGCTCGGTGCTCCTGAACCATGGCGGCACCGAGATGGGCCAGGGCCTCTACGTGAAGGTCCAGCAGATCGTCGCCGAGGAGCTGCAGATCCCGACGAGTCTGATCCGGATCACCGCGGCCGACACGAGCAAGGTGCCGAACACCTCGCCCACCGCCGCCTCGTCCGGCACTGACATGAACGGCATGGCCGCCCAGGCCGCGGCGCGCACGCTCAAAGAGCGGCTGATCGCGTTCGCCGCGGAGAAGCACGGCGTCCCGCCCCATCTGATCGTGTTCCAGGATGGTGCCATCCTGCTGGGTGAGCGGCGCATGAGCCTGCGCGAGCTGGCGAAAGAAGCCTGGATGGCCAGGGTCCAGCTTTCCGCCACCGGCTACTACGCCACGCCCAAGATCCATTACGACCGCGACCAGGCGCGCGGCCGGCCGTTTTACTATTTCGCCTATGGCGCTGCCTGCTGCGAAGCGGTGATCGACACGCTGACCGGTGAGAACCGTATCCTGCGCGCCGACCTGCTCCACGATGTCGGCCGCTCCGTAAACCCGGCGATCGACCGGGGCCAAGTCGAGGGCGGCTTCGTCCAGGGTCTCGGCTGGCTCACCACCGAGGAACTGTGGTGGACGAAGGAAGGGGCGCTCGCCAGCCATGCGCCCTCCACCTACAAGATCCCCTGCGCCTCGGACCTGCCGCGCGACTTCCGCGTGTCCATCTGGGAGCGTGGCCGCAACCAGGAGCGCAGCGTCCACCGTTCCAAGGCGGTGGGCGAGCCGCCGCTGATGCTGGCGATCGCGGCCTTCCAGGCGATCAAGGACGCGATCGCCCAGGCAGCGCCCGGCAAGGGCTCGCCGCGGCTGGACGCGCCGGCCACGCCGGAGCGGGTGCTGTTCTCGGTAAAGGAGCTGCGCGGGAGGGCGGCCGCGCTGGATCTGGCCCGGGCGGCTGAATGAGACGAGCGATCCGGGTCACTGTCGTACGTGCCGAGGGGTCGACGCCGCGGGCGGCTGGGGCCGTGATGCAGGTCACCCGCGAGCGGATCGAGGGCACCATCGGCGGCGGCCAGCTCGAATGGCAGGCGCTCAAGGCCGCGCGCGACATGCTGGACGAGGGGATCGTCACGGCAGAGCAGGAGTTCAGCTTGGGTCCCAGCCTGCGCCAGTGCTGTGGTGGGCGGGTCCTGCTCCGCTTCGAGGCCACCGACCAGCCCTTTGCCGAACCTCTCCCGGCCCATGCGCGGCAGCTCGTCCTGCTGGGTGCCGGCCATGTCGGCCAGGCCCTGCTCCGGATCCTCACACCCCTGCCCTGGCAGATCACGGTGTTCGATCCACGGCCTGACTGGCTGCCGAATCCTGGGCCGCATCTCGTGGTCCGGGGCGATCCCGAGCCCGGCCCGACCGTGGCGGCGGCACCGCCCGATGCCTGCTACGTGGTCGCGACCCATTCGCACGACCTGGACCTGGACGTGGTCGACCTGGTCCTGCGCCGCGGCGATGCACGCTGGCTGGGCCTGATCGGCTCCATGACCAAGCGGCGGACCTTCGAGCGGCGCCTGATCGCGCGCGGGCACCCTTCATCCGCGCTCGACCGCCTGATATGCCCGATGGGCCTGCCGACCATCCGGGACAAGCATCCGGCCGCGATCGCGATCTCGGTCGCCGCCGAACTCCTGTCCCTGCCCGAGGAGCCGCCCGCGTGAACCACGAGACTGCCATGCGCCGGGCCATCCGGCTGTCCATCGAGAAGATGGAGGCGGGCGAAGGCGGCCCGTTCGGCGCGGTGATCGTGAAGGACGGCGAGATCATCGCCGAGGGCTGGAACCGGGTCACGTCCAGCAATGATCCCACCGCCCATGCGGAGATGGAGGCGATCCGGGCAGCCTGCCGCAAACTCGGCAGCCACTCCCTCGAAGGTGCCGCGATCTACACGTCCTGCGAGCCCTGCCCGATGTGCTTTGCCGCGATCTACTGGGCACGGCTGGACGCGGTTCACTACGGCAACGACCACAAGGCGGCCGGTGCGATCGGTTTCGACGACGAATTCCTCTACCGCGAGCTGGCCGTGCCGATGGAGCAGCGGCGGGTGCGCTTTGTCTGCACCCTGCCGGACGAGGCCAGGGAGGGCTTCGACCGCTGGATGGCCAAGGCCGACAAGGTACCCTACTGATGCCGCCACTCCTGGAACTGGTCGGCATCACCAAGCGCTATCCCGGCATCGTCGCCAACCAGGACGTCTCCTTGGCCGTGCAGCCGGGCGAGATCCAGGCCCTGCTCGGCGAGAACGGCGCGGGCAAGTCGACGCTCATGAAGATCGTCTATGGCCTGGTCCGCCCGGACGAGGGCGAGATCCGCTGGCAGGGCGAGCCGGTCGTCGAGAACTCGCCGGTGCTGGCCCGCAAGCGCGGCGTCGGCATGGTGTTCCAGCACTTCACCCTGTTCGAGACTCTGACGGTCGCCGAGAACATCGCCCTGGGCCTGGAGCCCGCCGATGCCGGCCGCGACCTGGAGGGCCGGATCCGTGAGCTGTCCCGTCATTACGGCTTGGCCGTGGCCCCGCACGCACCGGTCTGGTCCCTGTCGGTGGGTGAGCGGCAGCGGGTCGAGATCGTGCGCTGCCTGCTCCAGTCGCCGCGCCTCCTGATCATGGACGAGCCCACCTCGGTGCTCACCCCGCAGGAGGCGAACGGCCTGTTCGCCACGCTGCGCCGCCTGGCGGCGGAGGGCTGCGCGGTCCTCTACATCAGCCACAAGCTCGAGGAGATCCAGGCGCTGTGCCATGCCGCCACCGTGCTGCGCGCCGGCAAGGTGGTGGCGCGGTGCGACCCCACGCGCGAGACCGCGCGTAGCCTGGCGGCCCTGATGATTGGCAAGGCGCCGCCGGAGATCGAGCACCGGCCCGCGGAGAGGGACGGGCCGGTGGTGCTCTCGGTGGCGGAGCTCTCGCTGCCGCCCACCGATCCGCACAGCACGGCGCTGAAGGGGATCAGCTTCAGCCTGCGCGCCGGCGAGATCCTGGGCGTGGCTGGGGTGGCGGGCAACGGCCAGCGTGAGCTCCTGCGCGCCCTTTCCGGCGAGGATGCGCGCGCGCCTGCCGGCGCGATCACGCTGGCGGGCCGGCCGGCCGGCAATCTGGGGCCCAAGCGGCGGCGGGCACTGGGGCTGGCCTTCGTGCCCGAGGAGCGGCTGGGCCGGGGTGCGGCACCCAGCCTCAGCCTGGCGCTGAACGCGCTCCTGACCGGAAAGCGCCAGAGCCTGACCCGGGCGGGGCTGATCCGCCGGGGGGCGGTCGAACGCCGGGCTGCCGAGATCGTGCGCCGCTTCGACGTGCGCACGCCCGGCATCCAGGCCGAGGCCGGCAGCCTGTCGGGCGGCAACCTGCAAAAATTCATCGTCGGCCGCGAGCTCATCGACGGGCCCCAGCTGCTGATCGCCGCCCATCCTACCTGGGGCGTGGACGTGGGCGCCGCCACGCTGATCCGCGAAGAGATGCTGGCGCTGCGCGACCGTGGCGGCGCGGTGCTCCTGTTCAGCGAGGAGCTGGACGAACTCTTCCTCCTGTCCGACCGGATCGCGGTGATGTTCCACGGCATGCTCTCCCCGCCCGCCCCCGTCCGCCAACTCACGCCGGAACGCGTCGGGCTGCTGATGGGTGGGGCCGGCTTCGAGGGAGGGGCCGGCCTTGCTCAGGCTCACTAGGCGCACCAACCCGTCGCGCAGCCTGGAGATCCTGGCCCCGCTGGTCGCGGTGGCCCTGACCCTGGTCGTGGCCGCCATCCTGTTCGTGGCCCTCGGCAAGAACCCGGCCGATGCCTTCGCCGCGATGTTCTGGCGCCCGGTGCAGGACCTCTACGGGTGGAGCGAGCTGGGCGTGAAGGTGGCGCCCCTGATCCTGTGCGCGGTGGGCCTGGCGATCGGCTTTCGCGCTTCGGTCTGGAACATCGGCGCGGAAGGCCAGATCGTCGTGGGTGCCATTGCCGCGAGCTGGGTGGCGCTCGCCATCGGCGATGGCGGCTTCGGCCTGCCCGGCTGGCTCCTGCCGCTCCTGGCCGGTGCTCTGGGCGGCATGGCCTGGGGGGCGATCCCCGCCCTCCTGCGCACGAAAGCCAATGCCAACGAGATCCTGGTCAGCCTGATGCTGGTCTATGTCGGGGGCTTCCTCCTCCAGTACGTGGTGCGCGGGCCGATGCGCGACCCGATGAGCTTCGGCTTTCCGCAATCGCCGATGTTCCCCGACCCTGCCCGCCTGCCGATCCTCCTGGAGACCACCCGCCTCCATCTGGGCTTCGCCCTGGCCCTGCTGGCAGCGCTGGTCGCCTGGCTGTTCGTGGCGCGCTCGTATCAGGGTTTCGTGTTCCGCCTGTCCGGTGTGGCGCCGGCCGCTGCCGCCTATGCCGGGTTCAGCCGCTCCAGGGTGATCTGGGGAAGCTTCCTGATTAGCGGCGGCCTGGCCGGCCTCGCCGGTGCCGCCGAGGTGCTGGGCCCGATCGGCCAGCTCCAGCCGGCGGTCTCGCCCGGCTACGGTTTTGCCGCGATCATCGTGGCGTTCCTGGGCCGGCTCCACCCGATCGGGATCGTCGCCGCCGCTCTGCTCATGGGCCTGTTCTACCTGGGCGGCGAGATCGCCCAGCTCGAACTGCAGCTCCCCATCGCGATCACCGGCGTGTTCCAGGGGCTGCTCCTGTTCTTTCTCTTGGGCGCCGATACCTTTGTCCGCTGGCGCCTGGTGCTCGGGGGGACGCGCTGATGGGCGACGAGCTTTCCACCGCGATCGCCGTGATCGCCGCCACCCTCCGCGCCGGCACGCCCCTGGTCTTCGCCGCGATCGGGGAGCTGGTGGCCGAGCGGGCGGGCGTGCTCAACCTCGGCATCGAGGGCATGATGCTGATCGGCGCCGTGGTCGGCTTCATGGTCGCCGCCTCGACCGGCCTGACCCCGCTGGGCTTCGTCGCCGCCGCAATTGCCGGCATGGGTGCCGCCGCGATCTACGGCATGCTGGCGCTCAACCTGATGACCAACCAGGTCGCGACCGGCCTGGCGCTGGCGATCTTCGGCGCCGGGCTTGCGGCCTTCCTGGGCCAGTCCTGGGTGGGCATCCCGCTGCCGGGCATGGCCCTGCCCTTCCCGGAGACGCTGCGCAGCATCCCGGTCGCAGGCCCGCTCCTGTTCGGCCATGACTGGCTGGTCTACCTGTCGATCCTGACCGTGGCCGGCGTCGCCTTCTTCCTCCATCGCACCCGCGGCGGCCTG
>NZ_WUJP01000092.1 GCF_009806515.1 Geminicoccus flavidas
ATCCTGCGCGCGGTCGGCGAGAACCAGGACAGCGCCCACGCGCTGGGCTACCCGGTCCTGCGCATCCGCTGGCTGGCCACCCTGTTCGGCGGGGCGATGGCCGGGATCGGCGGCGGCTATTTGTCCCTGATCTACACCCCGCAATGGGCGGAGGATATGACCGCCGGGCGCGGCTGGATCGCCCTGGCGCTGGTGGTGTTCGCCACCTGGCGGCCCTGGCGGGTGCTGCTCGGCGCCTATGTCTTCGGTGGCGTCACCATCCTGGGCCTGCA
Organism: Geminicoccus flavidas; assembly: GCF_009806515.1. Taxonomy (GTDB): domain Bacteria; phylum Pseudomonadota; class Alphaproteobacteria; order Geminicoccales; family Geminicoccaceae; genus Geminicoccus; species Geminicoccus flavidus. The sequence goes on from NZ_WUJP01000092.1 coordinate 273, forward strand.
GATCCAGGCGGCGGGCATCGCGATCAACAGCAACCTCGTGGCGATGACCCCCTATCTGGCCACGATCATCGTGCTCGTCTTGATCTCGCGCGACGCCACCCGTATCCGCCTGCACACGCCCGCCTCCTTGGCGCGGCCATTCCATCCGGAAGCATGAGCAGGGACAGGCGGATGATCACGATCGAGGCAAACGGCGCACGGATTCCGGCACTCGGCTTCGGCACCTACCAGCTCACCGGCAGCCTCGGCACCGACATGGTCGCCGCCGCCCTGAACCTCGGCTACCGGCACATCGACACCGCGCGCATGTACGGCAACGAGGCCGAGGTCGGCCGCGGCGTCATGACCTCGGGCGTCCCGCGCGAGGAGATCTTCCTCACCACCAAGATCTGGCCCGACGAGTTCGCGCATGACGACTTCCTGCACAGCGCCGAGCAGTCGGTGAAGAACCTGGGCACGCCCCCGGACCTCCTGCTCCTGCACTGGCCGTCCAAGACGGTCCCGCTGGACGAGACGATCGCTGCCCTGGTCGAGGCGCAGCGCAAGGGCCTGACCCGCTTTATCGGCGTCAGCAACTTCACCATCCCGCTCCTGCGCCTGGCCACCGAGCTCTCGCCGATCCCGCTGGTCAACAACCAGATCGAGTACCACCCCTATCTGTCCCAGGACGCGCTGCTGCCCTTCCACAGGAAGCTCGGCATCGCTACCACCGCGCACTGCCCGACCGCGCGCGGCAAGGTCATGGACGACAAGGTGATCCGCAAGATCGCCGACGCCCACGGGATGAACCCGATCCAGGTGACGCTGCGCTGGCTGATCCAGCAGGAAGGCGTGGCCGCCATCCCGCGCACCAGCTCGGAGAAGAACGCGAAGAGCAACCTGAAGGTGCTGGAGTTCGAGCTGACGGCGGACGAGATGGCGCAGATCTCGGCGCTGCGCTCGACCAACTACCGGATCTGCGACTTCGAGTTCTCGCCCGTGTGGGACGCTGTGGCCTGAGCAGCAGCCGGCAACATTCCCAGGGAGTTCATGGCTAGCGGTGCCATGGGTACCTGTGGAGATCGATGAGCATGGATGAGGCACCGTCCTCTCCATGGCGTCATGGCCAGCCCTGAGCCCGCCATCCAGCGAGTGCTCTGAAGAACTGGATGGCCGGGTCGAGCCCGGCCGTGACGAAAAGAGCAAGCACGGCTCCATCGGCAGCCTAGATGAGCCAACCCTCTTGCCGCTCTCATCATCTCCCGCTCTTCCCGAATCAGAAGACCGGCGCAGCTGCTTGACGACCCCAAGCAAGCGGTGGAAGCTGAAGTGTTCCGTTCAGGAGCACGCGATGGCTGCACTGAGCTATGGAGATGCCGCAGCCGCCGGGTACGACGAGCAGATGAGCCGCGTCATCCGGGGCTTTGCGCCATTCCTGCTGAACGCCGTGCGATTGAAGCCGGGACATCGGGTCCTCGACATCGCCACCGGCACGGGTCTTGCCGCCGAAGCGGCATTGGCGGCCGTCGGGCCAGCCGGCCATGTCGTTGCCGCTGACATCGCACCGGCGATGCTGGCCAAGGCTCGCGAGCGCCTGGGCAGGCACGCGAATGCTTCCTTCGCGGTCGAGGACGGGCAGGCACTGAGCTTCCCGCAAGGGTGCTTCGACAGCGTCCTATGCAGCCTCGGGCTCATGTTCTTTCCTGCTCCAGAACTAGGCGTTGCCGAGTTCCACCGCGTGCTGCGTGCGGGAGGTCGCGCGGCAGTATCCGTGGCAACCACGGTGGAGCGCTCCTTCAATGGGCAGATCATCGCCATCATCGGGCGCTACGTGCCTTCGCTGGCAGAGGCCGCCGAACGCTTCTTCTCGCTTGCCGATGAGAACAAGCTCCGCACTCTCTTTGAGAAGACGGGCTTCGCCGAAGTGGAGGTCGCCACAGCTGCGCTGAGCTTCACCTTCCCCTCCTTCGACGCCTATTTCGAACCCTACGAGCGCGGGGGCGGCGCAGGCGGACAGGCCTATATCGCGCTGCCGGACGAGTTGCGCCGAACGGTGCGCGACGAGGTTCGACGCTGCCTCGGTGGCGCCGACGGCCCGCTCCAGGTACCCGCCGAGATCAGGATCGGCAGCGGGCGACGCCAGGAACCGGCCGCCTAGGCTGGGTCGCCCAATGCTCTTAATCGGCCGGCTCTAGCTCACGGCTGGGCTGAGCCGGCGTGAAGCGGAGCGCAGGTGCAGCCACCAGGCCGCCGCACAGCACAACGAACTCCCCGCCATCACCACCACCATCGGCCGCGCTGTGCCGTCGAAGGCAGCACTCACCAGCAGCGTCGCCAGCGCACCCAGCAGGCCCTGGAGGAACCCGCCCAGCGCCGAGGCAGTGCCGGCCATCGCCCCCATCGGCTCCAGCGCCAGCATGGTCGCGTTCGGCATGATCATGCCGAGCGCCCCCAGGCTCAGGAAGATCATCAGGGCCGCGACCGGAAGGCTGGCCTGCCCAGTCAGCATGACCAGGCACATCAGTACCGCCATCACCACGAACCAGCCAACCGCCAGCGTGATCAGGCGCGGAGCACCGATCCGGCGGATGATGGTGGCGTTGAATTGGGCGAGGCCGATGATGGTCGCGGCATTGCCGGCGAAGATCAGGCTGTAGGTGAGCGGCGTGGTCCCGTAGAGCGTGATGAACACGAAGGACGAGCCGGCGACATAGGCCAGGAGCGCCGCCTGGGCGAAGCCGGCGGTGGCGACGGCACTCATGAAGGTACGGTCGCGGCACAGGCCGGCATAGCTACGCAGGATGGTGAGCCCGTTCTGCCTCGTACGCCGCTCGGGCAGGTGGGTTTCCGGCATGGAGGTCCAGATCAGGAAGCCCACGCCGATCGCGACCAGGGCCAGCGCCCAGAAGATCATCCGCCAGGACGCTACCTGGATCAGCAGGCCGCCCGCCAGCGGGGCCAGGATCGGCGAGACGCTGAGCGCCAGGATCGCGGTGGACAGAAGGCGCGCCGCCTCCACGCCGGTATGCATGTCGCGGATGATCGCGATCGCCAGCACCATGCCAGCCGACGCCCCCAGCCCCTGGAGCAGGCGCCAGAGCAGCAGCGAATCGACGTCGCCGGCCAAGGCACAGCCGATCGAGCCCAGGACGAACAGGCATAAGCCAGCATAGACCGGCGGTTTGCGCCCGATCGCGTCCGAGAGCGGCCCGTAGATCACCTGGCCTGCCGCCATGGTGATCACGAAGCAGAGCACAGTGAGCTGCACCACCCCATGGTCTGTGGCGAACTCGGCGGCGATCGACCCGAAGGCCGGCAGGTAGGCGTCGATCGCGAACGGACCCACTGCGATCAGGAGGCCGAGGATCACCGCGTGACGAAGCATGGTCGCGTTCATGGTCGAGCCGTCTCGGAACAGAATGGGCGCGTCCGGTTCGGCCTGCCCGATGGTCGGGCATGCTCGAGGGGCCGCGCGGGTAACGCCGGGTTGCCTGCCGCATGGGCGAGCCGAGGATCTTCCCGCACTGCGGCAAGTTCGGCAAGCGCACCCATGCTGGAAGCTGCTATACTGTGGCGCCGGTGCCGCGCCGCCTGCCGGGATGCTGCGCGCTAACGCGGGCAGGTACTTTGCGAAACGAACCCGAGAAAAGGCTTTATCGTTGCAGTTCAATGGGTTGCGTCTTCCTGTCCCTTGACGTGCTACCACCGTCGCGCGAAAAGGCGGACGTTGGATCGTTCGTCCAGGGAAAGCGACCGCCGGCATGACCCGTTCCGACCTCATCCGCCGCATCGCCGAGGCGAACCCGCATCTCTATCTGCGCGACGTCGAGAAGATCGTCGCCACCGTGTTCGAGGAGCTGACCAAGGCGCTGGAGCGCGGGGACCGGGTCGAGCTGCGCGGCTTTGGCGCCTTCTCCATCCGCGGCCGCTCGGCGCGGACCGGGCGCAACCCGCGCACCGGCGAGGAGGTGGATGTCCCGGACAAGCGGGTGCCTTATTTCAAGACCGGCAAGGAGCTCAGAGAGCGGCTGAACGTCGGCACGGAGTGAGGCGGCAGCGCCTGTCGCAGCCGGGCCTCCTCTGATATGAGCGGCCCAAGCTTCGTGAGGCGCCCATGGTAAAGTTTCTCCGCACGATCCTGGCCCTGGTCGGGCTCCTGGTCATCGTCCTGTTCGCAATCGGCAACCGCCAGCCGGTCGAGATCTCGCTCTGGCCGACCCCGTTCATGGTCGACCTGCCTCTCTACGGGGTGTTCCTGGTGGCGATGATCATCGGCGTGATCCTGGGCGGCATCGCGTCCTGGCTGGGCGGCCACGACAAGCGGGTCGAGGCGTCGCGCACCCGGCGCAAGCTGGCCATTCTACAGGAGCAGGAGCTGCGCCGCCGCCGCGAGGAGGAAGCCTCGGCCGCAGCGCTCGCCGCCAAGAACGTGACGCCGACCCGGGCACTGGCCACGGCGCGCTGAGCCGATGGAGCAGGTGCCCTTCTTCGGCTCGGCCGCGATCGAGGCCGCACTACCCTGGCCGCGCATGGTCGAGGCGCTGCGCGCCGGCTTCCAGGCCGGTGCGGAGGCGCCGGTCCGGCACCACCACCCGGTCCCGCGCCCGGGCATGGACCGGCCAGCCGACCTGCTGATCATGCCGGCCTGGCGGCCGGGCAGCGTCACCGGCATCAAGATCGTGCATGTGGCGCCGGGCCACGAGGCCCGCGGCATCCCCTCGATCCAGGGCCTCTACCTCCTGTTCGACGGGCCGACCGGCACGCCCCGGGCCATCCTGGATGGCGCGGCCCTGACTCTGCGCCGCACGGCTGGCGCCTCGGCCCTGGCCGCCTCCTATCTCGCCCGCGACGACATCCGCACCCATCTGGTCGTGGGTGCCGGAGCGCTCTGCCCGAACTTCGTCCATGCCCATCGGGCGGTGCGGCCCTCCCTGGAACGGGCGCTGATCTGGAACCGCAATCCCGGTAAGGCCGAAGCCGCCGCGGCCGGGCTTGCCCAGCAGGGCATCGCGGCAGAGGCGGTCACTGATCTTTCGGCTGCGGTCGGCCAGGCCGACCTGATCTCGGTCGCCACCAACTCGACCGCACCCCTGGTGCGCGGCGCCGATGTCCGCCCCGGCACCCATGTCGACCTGGTGGGCGCCTATACCCATGCGATGCGCGAGAGCGACGATGCGCTGATGGCCATGGCCGCCGTGTTCGTCGACACGCGCGAGGGTGCGCTGGCCGAGGCGGGCGACCTGCTCCAGGCGATCGATGCCGGCGCCTTCTCGGCCGATTCGATCCGGGGCGAGCTGCGCGAGCTGGTGATCGGCACCGTGCCGGGCCGGCGCAGCGCCGACGAGGTCACCTTGTTCAAGTCGGTGGGTGCGGCGTTGGAGGACCTGGTGGCCGCCGAGTCGGTGGTCGCCGCATCGCGCCAGGGCAATTGAATCCGGCGCTGCTTCCCACACATGAAGGGGCATCCTGCCCATCGCGTTGACGCACCTGCCCGGCTCTGCCAAGCAGCGCAGCGGTCCTGCCATCGACCGGAACCGACCTTGTCCAGCTCCCCGATCTTCTGCGCCATCGACCGCCCCGACCCGGCCGGCGCCCTGACGCTGGCCCGGTCGCTGAATGGCGTGGTCGGCGGCGTGAAGTTGGGGCTGGAGTTCTTCTGCGCCAGCGGGCCTGCGGGCGTGCGCACCGTCGGGGAGGCCGGGCTGCCGATCTTCCTCGATCTGAAGCTGCACGACATTCCCAACACTGTGGCAGGCGCGGTCCGCTCGGCCCTGGCGCTCGAGCCCGCCATGCTGACCCTCCATGCCGCGGGCGGCCGGGCCATGCTGGAGGCGGCGGTGGCGGCCAAGCGGGAAGCGGGTGCCGCCACCTGGCTGCTCGCGGTCACCGTCCTGACCAGCCTAGACGATGGCGACCTCGCCGATACCGGCATCAGCGGCGATGCCGGGGCGCAGGTCGAGCGGCTGGCGCGGCTGGCCGTGGCCGCCGGGGTGGACGGGCTGGTCTGCTCGCCGCACGAGATCGCCCGCCTGCGCCGGAACCTGCCGGCTGACGTTAAGCTGGTGGTCCCGGGCATCCGCCCGGCCGGGCCCTCCGGCGACGACCAGAAGCGGGTGATGACGCCGCAGGAGGCACTGGCGGCGGGTGCCGACGTGCTGGTGGTGGGCCGGCCGATCACCGTGGCCGCCGATCCGGCCGCCGCTGCCGCCGCCCTGCTCGGGAGCGGGCCTAGCCGATGACGCTGGTCAAGATCTGCGGGCTGAAGGAGCCGGCGCGCATCGCACAGGCCTGCGAGGCCGGGGCGGACTTCGTGGGCTTCGTGTTCTTTCCGCCGTCCCGGCGCAACGTCACGCCTCATGAGGCCGGCGAGCTCGCCCGCCATGTCACCGGCCAGACCCGGACGGTCGGCCTGTTCGTCAATCCGGACGACCATCTGCTCGAGGCCGTGCTGATGTCGGTGGCCCTCGACGTGATCCAGCTTCACGGCGAGGAGAAGCCCGAGCGGGTCGCCGAGATCGGGCTGCGCTTCGGCGTGGAGACCCTGAAGGCGCTGCCCGTGGCGGTGGCCGAAGACCTGGCGGTGCTGCCGACCTACCAGGAGGCAGCCGACATGCTGCTGTTCGATGCCAAGGCCCTGCCCGGCGCCGCCCAGCCCGGCGGCAACGGCCTGGCGTTCGACTGGCGGCTGCTCCAGGGCCTGGAGGTCGGGCGGCCCTGGCTGCTCGCGGGCGGCCTGAGCCCTGACAATGTCGAGGCAGCGCTGGCCGCCACCGGCGCACCCGGCGTCGATGTCAGCTCCGGGGTGGAGATTTCGCCGGGCGTGAAGGATCCGGCACGGCTCGCCGACTTCATCGCCAAGGCCAAGGGATTTGGAAGGAACGACCGATGAGCCAGCGCAACTCCCTGCGCACCATGCCGGACGAGAACGGCCATTACGGCATCTTCGGCGGACGGTTCGTCGCCGAGACCCTGATGCCGCTGATCCTGGACCTGGAGCGCGCCTACGAGGAGGTGAAGAAGGACGAGGGCTTCTGGAAGGAGCTCGACGGCTGGTTTAAGGACTATGTCGGCCGTCCCTCGCCGCTCTACTTCGCCGAGCGCCTGACCGAGCATTTCGGCGGGGCGAAGATCTACTTCAAGCGCGAGGAGCTGAACCACACCGGCTCCCACAAGATCAACAACACGGTGGCCCAGGTCCTGCTCGCCAAGCGCATGGGCAAGACCCGGATCATCGCCGAGACCGGGGCCGGCCAGCACGGCGTCGCCACCGCCACGGTGGCCTCGCGGCTGGACCTGCCCTGCATCGTCTACATGGGTGCGAAGGACATCGAGCGGCAGCAGCCCAACGTGTTCCGCATGCGCCTCCTGGGTGCGGAGGTGCGCCCCGTCACCTCCGGCTCGCACACGCTGAAAGACGCGATGAACGAGGCGCTGCGCGACTGGGTGACCAACGTCCATGACACGTTCTACGTGATCGGCTCGGTGGCCGGCCCCCATCCCTATCCGGCGATGGTGCGCGACTTCCAGTCGGTGATCGGCCGCGAGGCCAAGCTGCAGATCCTGGAGAAGGAAGGCCGGCTGCCGGACGTGCTGGTGGCGGCGGTGGGCGGCGGCTCCAACGCCATGGGCCTGTTCCACCCCTTCCTGGACGACGAGGTCCGGCTGATCGCGGTGGAGGCGGCGGGCGACGGGATCGAGACCGGCCGGCATGCCGCGGCCATGGCCGCCGGCACGCCTGGCGTGCTGCACGGCTCGCGCTCCTACCTGCTCCAGGACGAGGACGGCCAGGTGATCGAGCCGCACTCGATCTCGGCCGGTCTGGACTATCCCGGCGTCGGGCCCGAGCATTCCTGGCTGAAGGACCAGGGCCGCCTGGAGATCGCCCCCATCACGGATGCGGAGACGCTGGAAGCCTTCCAGCTCTGCGGCAGGCTGGAGGGCATCCTGCCGGCGCTGGAATGCGCCCATGCCCTGGCGCATGTCGCCAAGATTGCGCCCGGCATGGACCGGGACCAGATCATCCTGCTCAACCTGTCCGGCCGGGGCGACAAGGACATTTTCGCGGTCGCGGAGCATCTTGGAGTGAAGCTGTGAGCGAGCGAATCCGGGAGCGCTTCGCTGCGCTCGCCGCCGAGGGGCGGGCGGGACTGGTCACGTATCTCTGCGCCGGCGATCCCGATCCGGAGACCTCGCTGGGACTGATCAAGGGCCTGCCCGGTGCCGGGGTCGACCTCATCGAGATCGGGATGCCGTTCTCCGACCCGATGGCCGACGGCCCGGCGATCCAGGCCGGCAATCTGCGTGCCATCTCGGCCGGCATGACGCTGAACGGGGTGCTGGAGCTGGTGCGCCGGTTCCGCTCGGAGGACCAGACGACGCCGGTCGTGCTGATGGGCTACTACAACCCGGTCCACCGGATGGGGAAGGAGCGGTTCATCGCAGCCGCTGTCGAGGCCGGGGTGGACGGGCTGATCATGGTCGACCTGCCGCCGGAGGAGGACGAGGAGTTCTGCCTGCCGGCCAAGGAGGCCGGCCTGGACTTCATTCGCCTGGCGACACCCACCACCGACGACAGGCGCCTGCCGGTGGTGCTCCAGAACGCGTCCGGCTTCATCTACTACGTGTCGATCACCGGGATCACCGGCTCGGCCGCCCCGGTCGCCGACCTGGTCGGCCAGGCCGTGCGCCGGATCAAGTCGGCCACGACGCTGCCGGTCGCGGTGGGCTTCGGCATCCGCACGCCCGAGCAGGCGGCGGCGATCGCGCGCAACGCCGATGCCGCGGTGGTGGGCTCGGCCCTGGTCGACCTGGTGGCCGCCAATCTCGATCAGGACGGCAAGGCCAAGCCCGGCCTGGTCGAGGCCGTGCACGGGCTGGTGCGCGAGCTGGCGGCCGGCGTACGCGGAGCCCGCGCATGAGCAACTGGCTCACCGACTATGTCCGGCCGAAGATCCGCGCGCTGGTCAGCCGCGAGACCGCCCTGCCCGACGATCTGTGGCGGCAGTGCACGTCCTGCGAGCGGATGATCTTCCACCGCGACTTCGAGCAGGCGCAGCGCGTCTGCCCGCATTGCGGCCACCACATGCGGGTCGACCCGAAGTTCCGCTTCGAGACCCTGTTCGACGCCGGGAGCTGGCAGCAGATCGAGCTGCCGAAGGTGCCGGCCGACCCGCTTAAGTTCCGCGACCAGAAGCGGTACGCCGACCGGCTTAAGGAGGCCCAGGCCAAGACCGGCCGCCAGGACGCGCTGGAGGCCGCCCACGGCAAGATCGACGGCATGCCCGCGGTGATCGGGGTCATGAACTTCGCCTTCATGGGCGGCTCGATGGGCACCGCGGTGGGCGAGGCCTTCCTGGCGGCGGCGAAGCTCGCCGTCCTGCAGGAAGCCGCGCTGATCGTGTTCACCAGCTCCGGTGGAGCGCGGATGCAGGAGGGTGCTCTGTCCCTCATGCAGATGGCGCGCACCACCGTCGCGGTGGAAATGGTCAAGGACAAGGGCTTGCCCTACATCGTGGTGCTGACCGAC
>NZ_WUJP01000093.1 GCF_009806515.1 Geminicoccus flavidas
CCAACCACGGGCGGGGTCACCGCGAGCTTCGCGATGCTGGGCGACATCCAGCTGGCCGAGCCGGGTGCAATGATCGGCTTTGCCGGTGCGCGCGTGATCGAGCAGACCATCCGCGAGAAGCTGCCGGAGGGCTTCCAGCGCGCCGAGTATCTGCGCGACCATGGCATCGTCGACATGGTCGTGCACCGTTTCGACTTGCGCTCCACGCTGGTGCGGATCCTGGACCTGCTCCTGCGCAAGCGGCGCGACCTGCCGGAGCCGCCAGTGGCGGCGGAGCCGGTGGTCGAGGTCGCCGCCGAGGCGCCCACCCTGGAACTGGTCCGGACGAGTGAGCCGCAGCCGGGCGAGTGACGCCGTCCTGGCCAGGCTGTTCGACCTTCATCCCAAGAAGATCGACCTGTCCCTGGCCCGGATGGAGCGGATCCTGGCGGAGCTGGGCCATCCGGAGCGTGACCTGCCACCGGTCGTTCATCTGGCCGGCACCAACGGCAAGGGTTCGACCGGTGCCTATGTCGCGGCAGCGCTTGCCGCGGCCGGCCGGCGCGTCCACCGCTACGTCTCCCCCCATCTGGTCCATTTCAACGAACGGATCCTGCTCTCAGGGGAGCCGATCGACGAGGCGCTGCTGACCGATCTCCTGGAGGAGGTCGAGCGGGTCAATGCCGGCCGGCCGATCACCTTCTTCGAGATCACCACCGCGATGGCGTTCCTGGCGTTCGCCCGGGTGCCGGCCGACCTCCTGGTGCTGGAGGTCGGCATGGGCGGCCGGCTGGACGCGACCAACATGGTCGACCGGCCCGCCGTCTCGGTGATCACCCCGGTCTCGCTCGACCACGAATCCTATCTGGGCGACACGGTCGGCCAGATCGCCGCCGAGAAGGCCGGGATCCTGAAGCCGGGCGTGCCCTGCGTGGTGGCGCCTCAGAGCGCGGAAGGCCTGGCCGCGATCGAGCGCGTGGCGGCAGCGAACGGCACCCCGCTGGCGGTCCATGGCCGGGACTGGCGCTACGAGCTGCATCATGGCGGGCTGTGCGTCCGCGACGGGGAAGCTCTCGTCGAGCTGCCGCGCCCGGCGTTGGAAGGGCCGCACCAGTACGTGAATGCGGCAGTAGCTACGCTGGCCCTGCGCCGGCTGCCCGATCCGCTCCGCCCGACGACCTCCCACATCGCCCAGGGCTTGGCTTCCGTGCGCTGGCCCGGCCGCTGGCAGCGCCTGACGTCGGGGCCGATGGCGGAACTGCTGCCGGAAGGCTGGGAGCTGCGCCTGGACGGCGGGCACAACCCGGCGGCCGCCAGCGCGCTCGCGGCGATGCTGGACGCGCTGCCGCTCGGCCGGCCGGTGCATCTGGTGGTGGGCATGCTGAACACGAAAGATGCCGACGCCTTCCTGGCGCCACTGCTGCCGCATGCTGCCTCCTGCACGATGGTGCCGATCCCGGACGAGCCCCTGGCACGTGTACCCGAGGAACTCGCGGCGACCGCGGCGCGGCTGGGTCATCCTGCCAGGACGGCACCGGGCCATGTCGCCGCGGTCGCAGAGATCGTCAGGTCAGCACCCGACGGCGCGGCGCTGGTGCTGGTGTGCGGCTCCCTGCACCTGGCCGGCAGCGTGCTGGCCGAGCACGGCTAGCGCGCGACGAACACCTCGACGCGCCGGTTGGCGCTGCGCCCCTCGACGGTCTTGTTGCTGGCGATCGGCTCGTCCGGTCCCATGCCGTCCACCTCGATGCGCGCCGGGTCGATCTCGAACTGCCCGGCCAGCGCGTCGCGCAGCGCCCGGGCCCGCTCTACCGACAAGGTCAGGTTGCGGTAGCGGTCGCCTTCCGAATCGGTGTGGCCGACCACGCGCACCCTGGCGCCGGGGGATAGCTGGATCAGGGTCGCCACCCGCTCCAGCCCGCGTGCCGAGCCGGCATCGATCAGCCGCCCGCCCAGTTCGAACTCGATGCCGGTGGGCACGGTCCGGATCCAGCCGTCCGCCGTTTCTTCCAGCTTCAGCCCGCTGAGCCGGCCTAGCACCGGCAAGGACAGGCGTGGCGCTGCCGCCGGTTCCTCGTCGAGCCCGGGCGCGTCCCCGCCATATTCGAGCTCGTCGCCCAGCTCGGTGGCCATGATCGGCCAGACCTCGGCAGCCTCGGTGTCCGCAGGCGGCTCGCCCTGCCCGGAGCGGACCAGCTCCAGCCGCGCCATGAGTTGGCGCAGCGTGTCGAGTTCGGCCAGGGCCTCCACCAGTTGCTGGCCAAGCTCGATGGCCTCGGCCACCGAGGCACTGGCAACCCCGCGCATGTCCGCGAGTTCCTTGGCCAGTTCCGCCGCATGGCGCCCGACCTCCTGGGACACCCCGTCCATGGCGGCGGCACGGGTGCGCGCGCGGGCCAGGTCGTCCTGCAGCCGCTCGACCTCCCGGGCCCGGCCCGTCCGCTCCGCGGCCAGCGCCTGTTCGGCCTTAGCGAGTCGGCTCTCGGCCTGGCTGGCCTGTTCCTGGAGGCGCTGCTCGGCCACGGTCCGGTCCGCCCAGGCCTGCCGGACCTCCTCGCTCATCGCGTCGAGCTGGCGACCGGCATCGGCCAGCTTCGCCTCGACCACCGCGATCTGCGCGGCCGCCTCCACCCGGATCTTGTCCCGCTCGGCGGTGAGCTGATCGAGCTGCTGCCGTAGCTCGGCCTGGGCGTGCAGGGCCAGCTCCCGCTCCTTGCCCTTGCCGCCCTGCAATTCCGCGAGCTGGCGGTCCCGCTCGGCCAGGACCAGGTTCAGCCGCGCGAAATCCTGCTGGGTGGCCTCCAGCCGTGCCTCCAGCTCGGCAACGCGGGTCAAGGCACTGGCCGCGTCCTCGGCAGCCGCGCGGCGCGCCTCGACGGCCGAGGCTTCCACCAACCGCACCTCGTCGCCCGTAGTGGCCAGCACCCGGTCGCGTTCGGTCTGCGCGTCGCGCAGCGCCTTTTCCCGGCGCTCCAACGCCATGGCGAGCCGCTCGCTGGCATGCTCGGCATTGCGCAGCCGCTTGGCCAGCTCGTCGTGGCGCGCCGTGACGCTGCGGTTGGCGATGTCGGCATCGGTCAGTTGCTGGCGCAGCCTCGCCACCTCCTGGCGCAGCCCTCCCACCTCCTGATCGAGCAGCCGCACCCGCTCCTGGGCTAGGGCCAGCCGCTCCTCCTGGCGCGCATCGTTCGCCGCCGCCGGCTGGGCGCCGTCCACGCGCATGCGAACGGCGTCGATGATCGCTTCCAGCTCTCTGGCACTTGGATCGGGCACCGCCGCCGGAATGGCCGCCGGCGGAGCGGGCCCAGCCGGCGGCCCGGCAAGTACCGCGGCCGGAACCAGCAGCACCGCCACGCCGATCAGGGCCGGCCGGACCGGCTTCAGCAGTCTGCGCATGCGCTCGATGTTCCGATCCCGACGGCGCTCTCGACCACGACCCGGCTCTTGGGGCCGGCAGGCCCAGGATGGCCCGGTTCCCCCCGCTCCGTCCATACCTCCCGGCCGTTCAGATCCGGTCCTGCAGCAGCGCCAGCAGTCCGGCCAGGCCAGCCGCACCCGTCAGAAACAGCGGGACCCCGCCCCTGGGCGGGACGCCGGCCGTGCGGGCGCGCACCAGCACATGTAGCCAGGTTAGCACGGCCAGCCAGCCCAGCCAGTGCATGACATGGCCGAAGAACCGGGCATTGGGCAGGCCGCCGACGCTGGCGAGCATGACCAGCCCGCTCGCCATCGCTCCCGTCAGCGCCGCGGTGACCAAGCCCAGTCGCCAGGGCGCAGTGCTCCCTTGGCGGAACTGCCCTGCCAGCAGGAGCAGGCAGGCCAGGCCCAGCAGGGCGTGGAGCAGCAGGCTGCGGTCGCCGCTCAATGCGACATCAGCACCGGCACCTCGACATTGGCCAGGATGTAGCTGGTGGCACCGCCGAAGATCATCTGCCGCAGCCGCGACTGGGTGTAGGCGCCCTTGACGATCAAGTCGGCACCCAGGCGCTGCGCCTCGTCCAGCGTCACCTTGCCGACCGGTCGGTCGTCGCCGGCATGGTTCACCACCTCCACATGGAGGCCGCGCCGCTCCAGCATCCGGGCCAGCGACTCGCCGGACGGGCCGGGCACGGTGCCCTTCTCCACCGTATGCACGATCACCGACTTCGCCCGGTCCAGGAATGGCATGGCGAGCGCGATGGTGCGCGAGGTCTCGGTGCTGCCGTTCCAGGAGATCAGGATCCGGTCGAAGCCGATCCGGGTGGCACTGGGCGGTGCGATCATTAGGAGGCGCCCAGCTTCGAACAGGGCCCCTTCCAGGGCGGCGGTCGACGGCGTCAGGCTGTCCGCGACCGGCCGGCCGACCACGATCAGGTCGAAGATCCGGCCATAGCTGCCGAGCACGTTGGCCGCAGCCCCGGCCCCCAGATGCCAGTCCGCCACCGGGCCGGACGCGCCGGGCTCCAGAAAGCGCGGCATCCCGGCCGAGCGCACCGCGTTCTCAA
>NZ_WUJP01000094.1 GCF_009806515.1 Geminicoccus flavidas
ATGCGTCGCGCAGCTTCTCGGCCCGCTCGCGCGCATCCTGCTCGAAGCCTGCGACCAGGTCCGGTGCCGCGGCGATGAAGCCGTCGGCGCCGGCCGCGATCACGTCTGGCTGTACCGGGCGGACATGCAGGCCCTCCAGATAGGAACCGAACTCCTTCGCCACACCGATGCTGCAGGCCAGCGTCGCGTCGAGCGCGGCGCTCACCTCCAAGTTCACCAGGATGGTCTTCATGCGGAGGGCTTCCTTGTCATGTCATGGTTGTCTGCGCCGCCATCTTAAGGCAGTTCAGCCGGACCCGCATCCGGCTCCGTGAGTGTGAAACCCTCTGGCGGTTCGGCACAAGAACAACCTCCCCGGAGTGCCAAAGGCTTGTCCAGGCCAACCTTGCCCGCCCCCGACCTGGCTGGGCTGAAGGTCGCGATCGTCCACGACTGGCTGCAGAGCCTCTATGGCTCGGAGCGGGTGGTCGAGCAGATCCTAGCCTGCTTTCCCCAGGCGGAGCTGTTCACCCTGGTGGACGTGATGCCCAACGGTGCGCGCGGCCTCCTGGAGGAAGTGACGGTCCACACCTCCTTCATCCAGAACCTGCCGTTCGCGCGCCGTCACTTCCGCCACTACCTGCCGCTCATGCCGCTCGCGATCGAGCAGTTCGACCTCGGCCGCTTCGATCTCGTGCTGTCCTCCAGCCATGCCTTCGCCAAGGGCGTGCTCACCGGCCCCCACCAGCTGCACCTGGCCTATGTCCACGCGCCGATGCGCTATGCATGGGAGTACCAGCACCAGTACCTGGCCGAGGCCGCCCTGGACCGGGGCCTGCGCTCCTGGCTGCTCCGCTGGCAGCTGCACCGGCTGCGCAACTGGGATTTTCGCACCGGCGCCGGGCCGGACCGGCTGATCGCCAATTCCGAGTTCATCCGGCAGCGGATCCGCCGGATCTACCGCCGCGACGCCACGGTGATCCATCCGCCGGTCCGGCTCCAGGACTTCGCGCCGGTACCGCGCAAGAGTGATCACTTCATCGCAATCTCGCGCTTTGCCCCTTACAAGCGCACCGAGCTCATCTGCGCCGCCTTCGCCGCGATGCCCGACCTGAAGCTGAAGGTGATCGGCGAGGGTGCCGGCCGGGCCCGGGTGCGACCGGCACCTAATGTGGAACTGCTGGGGACCTTGCCGCGCGCCGAGGTCGCGCGCCTGCTGGCGGAGGCGCGGGCGCTCGTGTTCGCTGCGGAGGAGGATTTCGGCATCACGCTGGTCGAGGCGCAGGCGGCCGGGACGCCGGTGATCGCCTATGGCCGGGGCGGGGCACTGGATTCGGTCCGGCCAGCACCGCACCCTGACGCCACCGGCCTGTTCTTCACCGAGCAGAGCGAGGGGGCGATCTGCCAGGCGGTGCGGC
>NZ_WUJP01000095.1 GCF_009806515.1 Geminicoccus flavidas
GCTTCCTCCGGGAGGAAAACCGGTTCGCGCAGGATGCCTTGGTGCGCAACGCCGCCCGCTTCTCCGAGGAGCGCTTCCGCGAGCACTACCTGGCGCTGGTGACCGCAGCGCTCGCCCGGCATCAGCTCCGCGGCAGCGGCTCCATCAGCGCCCGGTAGAGCTCGACCCGCCGCCTGGTGGCAAAGCTGTCCTGGCCGCCCTCGTCCGATGCCGGCAGCTCGAGCCCGGACTCAGCCGGCCCGTCATGCCACACCTTCCCGTCCGGCCCAGCGGCGACGACCCCCTCGCCGCTGACCAGCACGCAGGGCACCCCGTTCTCTAGGGCCCGGACCAGGGCCAGGGCGCGCAGGACCGGGCGCGGGAAGCTGGCCACACCCAGCAGGAGCGAGGCACCCTCCAGCGCTAGGCAGCGAGTCATCTCCGGATGGAGCAGGTCGTCGTCCAATGCCAGACCGACGCGCCAGCCCTGCAGCGGGACGATCGTCATCCAGTTGCCCCGTGCCAGCTGCCGGGCCTCGTCCCCGGCACTCAGATGGGTCTTGCGGTAGCTGCACAGGCCGCGCCCGGTGCCGTCGACCAGCAGCACGCTGGCGAACGTCCGCTCGTCTTCCCGCTCGGCATAGGACGCCAAGACAGCGCTGCCGGTCCGTTCGCCCAGCTCCATCAGCAGCCTGGCGAGCTTGCCGTCAGATAGCTCCGGCGCGAGGTCGGCGCGGTCGGCAGACCAGCCGGATGGGAGTATTGCGAGATCAGCGCCTGATGTTACGATGAAGTCCTCAATGTCCTTCCAACGTTCACCTGATGAAACAGCCACGATACGCATCGGCAATCCTTTGAAATAATCACCGTTCACGCTGCTGTGATGGGATCGTTACTAGCAAAAACAGCTGCGTGAACCTTCTTGTTTGTGGATGCAAACGGCAGACAATCCCCTACATGGACTTGCACCAGCCCCGAAGCACTATCGGATGCGCAGGAGATTGTTGGAGTATCGATGATGCAGCCTAACGTCACTCGCCGTTTCTCCCTGGCCCGCAACCTGGCGCTAGGCACGGTTGCAGCGGCCGCCCTGGCGACCGGCGCGGTGCCGGCCCTGCCGGCCTTCGCGCCCACCGCGGCTCATGCGGAAGACTATGACCGCGGCTATGCCGATCTGGTTGCCAGGGTCATGCCTTCGGTGGTTTCCGTCCAGGTGGAAGGCAATGCCAGCGGGCCGACCCCGGCGTCCGGTCAGATGGACGAGCAGCAGCGCCGCTTCTTCGAGCGCTTCTTCGGCCAGCCCTTCCCACAGCCCGAGGAGCGGGAAGGCAGGCGGCCGGGCAGCAGGATGGAGGGCCTGGGGTCGGGCTTCGTGATCGATCCTTCCGGCTACATCGTCACCAACGCCCATGTCGTGGGCGAGGCCGACAAGATCGAGGTCGTGTTCCAGGACGGCGAC
>NZ_WUJP01000096.1 GCF_009806515.1 Geminicoccus flavidas
CGACTGCCGGCCGAGCTGGTCGGCATCGATCCCAAGACCGACCTGGCGGTGATCAAGGTGGAGAGCAAGCAGCCGCTCACCGCGCTGAAGTGGTCGGACAGCGACAAGGTCCGGGTCGGCGACAAGGTGATCGCGGTCGGCAACCCGTTCGGCCTGGGCAGCACCGTGACCGCCGGGATCGTGTCGGCCACCGGCCGAGAGATCGGCAGCGGGCCCTATGACGACTTCATCCAGGTCGACGCCCCGATCAACCGCGGCAATTCCGGCGGTCCGACCTTCGATCTCGACGGCAACGTGATCGGCGTGAACAGCATGATCTTCTCGCCGTCCGGCGGCAGCGTGGGCATCGGCTTCGCCATCTCCTCCAACCTCGCCAAGTCGGTGACCGCGGAGCTGATCGAGAACGGCTCGGTCGAGCGCGGCTGGATCGGTGTCGGCATCCAGCAGATGGACGAGGACCTCAAGAGCTCGTTCGGCCTGACGGAGCGTAGCGGCGCGCTGGTGAGCCAGGTCACGCCGGATGGGCCCGCGGCGAAGGCCGGGCTGCAGGAGGGCGACGTGATCCTGAGCTTCGACGGGCACCCGATCGAGCGGCTGACCCAGCTTACCCGTGCGGTCGCGGACACCGACCCCGGCCATGCCGCGGAAGTGAAGATCTGGCGCGACGGCAAGGAGCAGACCGTGTCGCTGGAAGTCGGCCAGATGCCGACGGACCAGCAGGTCGCCCAGGCCGAGACCGCGGCACCTGCGGAGCAGCCGCGCCTGGGCCTGGCCCTGGCGCCGCTCACCGACGAGGCCCGCCAGGAACTGGGCGTGCCCGGTACGGTCGAGGGCGCGCTGGTCCAGGACGTGATGAGCGGCAGCCCCGCCCAGGAGAAGGGCATCGCGCAGGGCGACGTCATCGTGGCGGTCGGCAGCGAGCAGGTCGACGGGCCGCAGAAGGTGATCGACGCGGTGCGCAGTGCGGCCGAGGACGGAGCCAGCTCGGTCCGCCTCCTGGTCGCGCGCGGCGAC
>NZ_WUJP01000097.1 GCF_009806515.1 Geminicoccus flavidas
GCGCAGCGCTGGGTGGCCGTGCCCTTCGCCGCCTCCTGATCCTGGCAGATTCCGGGACGTTCCCTTCCCGGCAACGGCGCAGTGCGCGATGATCTCGCGCACTGCGTCTTGTTCCGCTAGTTTCGCCCAAAGCGGCAGGTGAAACCTGCCATGGTAGGGCGAAACGCTGCGATGCGCATTCTGGTAATCGAAGACGACAAGGACGCCGCCCAGTACATGGCGAAGGGGCTCGTGGAGAGCGGCCACGGGGCGGACGTCGCCCATACCGGCAAGGATGGGCTCCTGATGGCGGCGGCCAACGGCTACGATGTCCTGATCGTGGACCGGATGCTGCCGGGCCTGGATGGGTTGTCCCTGGTCAAGACGCTGCGGGCGACCGGCAACCACACCCCGGTCCTGTTCCTGTCGGCGCTGGGCGAGGTCACCGACCGCGTGAAGGGCCTGCGGGCCGGCGGCGACGACTATTTGGTCAAGCCGTACGCCTTCTCCGAGCTGCTGGCCCGGGTCGAGACCCTGGCCAGGCGCGGCTCGACCGCCAGCGACACGCCGGAAACGGTGCTGCGCTACGGCGACCTGATGATGGACCTGCTGGGCCGCCGGGTGGAGCGGGCCGGCAAGGAGATCGACCTGCAGCCGCGCGAGTTCCGGCTGCTCGAGACGCTGATGCGCCATGCCGGTCAGGTGATGACCCGGACCATGCTCCTGGAGAAGGTCTGGGATTATCGCTTCGACCCGCAGACCAACGTCATCGACGTACATATCAGCCGCCTGCGGCACAAGATCGACCGTGGCTTCTCCTATCCGATGATCCACACGGTCCGCGGCGCAGGATACTCTCTCCGTGTTGCCGACAAAGCTTCTTAAAGCTTCCACCTTCCGGCTGACGCTGGCCTACCTGGCGCTGTTCTGCATCTCTGCCGGCGTCCTGTTCGGCTTCGTCTACGTCGCCTCGTCCGCCAACATGGAGCGGCAGACCGAGGAGACGATCACCGCGGAGATCAATGGCATCCTCGACCAGTACCGCCTGCGCGGGCTGGGCGGCCTGCGCAACACGATCGCCGCGCGCGCGGCGGCGAAGCCCGATCGCGCCTCGATCTATCTCCTGGTTGATCGGACCGACCGGATCATGGCCGGCAATATCGACCGCTGGCCGGAGGGGCAGGACAAGGACGAGAACTACTTCCATTTCCTGATCGAGACCGGCGAGGACGGCGACGGCGAGCCAACCTTCCACCGGGCGATCGCGCGCGGTTTTCTCCTGCAGAACAATGCGCGCCTCCTGGTCGGCCGCGACATCGAGGAGCGCTTGGCCAGCCAAGCGACCCTGCTCAACACGCTCCTGATCGGCGGCGGGATCATGATCGTCCTGGGCGTGGCCGGCGGGCTGGTCATGAGCCGCTGGATGCTGGGCCGGCTCGACGACGTGAACCGTGCCACCACCCGGATCATGATGGGCGACCTCACCCAGCGCTTCGTCGAGAAGGGCAGCGGCGACGAGTTCGACGAGCTAGCGCGCAATCTGAACCGGATGCTGGACCGGATCGAGCGTCTGCTGGCCGGGATGCGCCAGGTTACCGACAACGTGGCGCACGATCTGCGCACGCCGCTCAACCGGCTGCGCTCGCGCATCGAAGTGGCGCTCATGGACGAGCAGTCCGACGAATCGCGCGAACTCTTGGAAGCCACGGTGCGGGATGCCGATTCGCTGATCCAGACCTTCAACGCGATCTTGTCCATCGCGCGTGCGGAAAGCGGCGAGCAGCAGGCCGAGTTCGAGCCGTTCAGCCTGCGCGAGATGGCCCAGGACGTCACCGAACTCTACGAGCCGCTCGGCGAGGAGCGCAGCATCACCGTCCACCTCCGCGCCCAGTCCGACGCGGTGGTGATCGGCAACCGCCACCTGGTCGCCCAGGCCCTGGCCAACTTGGTCGACAACGCGATCAAGTACGGGGCGGAAGGCGGCCATGTGCTGGTGGAAGTGCGCACCCGGCCCGTGCCGATGCTGGTGGTGACCGATGACGGTCCGGGCATCCCGGCGGAGATGCGCGAGCGGGCCCTGGAACGGTTCGTGCGCCTGGACCCGGAGCGCTCCACGCCCGGCAACGGGCTGGGCCTGTCGCTGGTGGCGGCGGTCGCCCGCCTGCACGAGGCGAGGCTCGAGCTCGACGACGCCAAGCCCGGGCTGCGGGTGAGCATCGCCTTCCCGAGCCTGCCCAAGCCCAGTGTCCAGCTGACCCGCCAGGAGGCGCGCTCGATGGCGTGATGCCGGCCGCTGGAGTCCCGGCCTGACCAGGTCAGGACAAGCGGTGCGGCTGACAAGTCCAGATGGAGCTGGGCCCGTTAAGCAGCGTCAGCCGGCCGGCTGTGAACAGGTGGCGGCTCCTGAAGTGCTTGTGGGCGGGTCCGGTTAAGGAGGGCGCCGCGTCTGTACTAGCGCCCGCACAACGAGGCGCTTCATTTCCTTATCCATGCTGTTGAAGAGGCCGGCGCAAGTGCGGGCACATCCGGGCCTTCCGGGTGGCCGCCCTTCGCAGCTACCCTGCCCCACTCCGGCCAGGCGGCGAAGCTCGCCGGTAGGCAGATCAGCGCGGATGGGAGCGCAGGCATGGCGATGGCCTTCGCCACCTCTTCCATCGAGCATCGTTCTACCCAGGCCGGTTCCTCGCCGCTTCGGCATGAGCGGGCCCTGCCGCCAGGGCGAACAGCGCCTTGACCACGCCCAGTTGCGCGCGCTCGGCCAGCGCCAGCAGGCAGGTGTCGGCCTGCAGGCCCTGGCCCGCCAGGGCGCGCCGGACGAGGCGCGGGTCGGTGCCTGCCTCCTCCTCGAACACGGCACCCAGGCCGAAGCCGTGCGCCACCGCCTCGCGCAGCGCCTCGCGCGAGCCCAGCTGCAAGGTCAGGCGCGGCCGAATGCCTGTGGCAGCGCAGGCCGCGGCAAACAGCCGGAAGGTGGCGCTGCCCTCCTCGCGCGCGACCATGGCCACACCGTCCAATGCTCGGAGGTCGACCTGGGCGCTGCCTGCCAGCTCATGGTCCCTCGGCAGGAGGAGGACCACCCGGTCGGTACCGAGGCACAGCCTCGCCAAGTCGGGCGCCGGCTCCAGCAGGGTCGCGACTGCGGCATCCGCCGTGCCGTCGCGCAATGCCTTCAGAGTCGTTGCGGTGTTGCCGGTCACCAGACTGGCCGCGATTCCGGGATGCGCGTCCTGCAGCCGGCGCAGCAGCGGCATGGCCGCGAATGGGCTGTCGGCGGCCAGGGTTAATTGCCCCTGCTCCAGATCGCGGGCCTGGCGCAGGAGATGTTCCAGGTCGCGCAGGAGGCCCAGCACCCGGCGCACATGCGGCGCCAGCGCTTCGCCGAGCTGGGTAGGCGCAGCACCCACAGGCCGCGGCGGAACAGCGAGACACCGTACATCCGCTCCAGCCCCAGAATCTGCGCGCTCACCGCCGGCTGGCTCAGGTTCAGCCGCTCGGCCGCACGGGCGAAGCCGCCGGTGGAGAGCACGGCGTCGAAGGCTCGTAGCGCTGCCAGATTCATAAGTGCACCTTATGATGACATCATTTCGATCGATTTGACTTATCGGGCCGCGGCGCACAACGAAAGGTTCGCTGCCTGCCGGAGAACCGCGATGTTGCCCTGCGCCGACGAGCCCCTGCTGTTGACCCCAGGACCGCTCACCACTTCCCGGCGGGTGAAGGAGCGGATGCTGCGCGACTGGGGCTCGCGTGATGAGGCCTTCATCCGGCTGAACCGCGAGGTGCTGGAGCGCCTGACGGCGCTGGTCGGCGGCAGCGGCATGGTTACGGTGCCGATGCAGGGCAGCGGCTCCTTCGCGGTCGAGGCGATGCTCGGCAGCTTCGTGCCACCGTCCGGCCGGCTCCTGGTCTGCGTGAACGGCGCCTATGGCCGGCGCATGGCCGAAATGGCGCTCCGGCACGGCCGGCAGGTGTCAGTGCTGGAGCAGCCCGAGGACCAGCCGACCGATGTGGCGGCACTCGACCGGATGCTCGAGGCCGACCTGACGATCAGCCACGTCGCAGTCGTGCACTGCGAGACCACCTCGGGCATTCTGAACCCGCTGCCGGAAGTGGCCGCGACCGTGGCCCGCCACCGCCGGAGCCTGCTGGTGGATGCGATGAGCGCGTTCGGGGCACTGCCGCTGGATGCCGCCAGCGTCCCGTTCGACGCGGTCGCAGCCTCGGCGAACAAATGTCTGGAAGGCGTGCCCGGCATGGGCTTCGTCATCGCCCGCAAGGAGCAACTTGCCGCCTGCACCGGCCACGCACCGGCCCTGTGCCTGGACCTGCCGGCCCAGCATCTCACCATGGAACAGACCGGCCAGTGGCGGTTCACGCCGCCCACCCATGTCATCGCTGCCCTGCATCAGGCACTGCTCGATCACGAGGCCGAGGGCGGCCAGTCCGGCCGGCTGCGCCGCTACCGCGAGAACTGCCGGATCCTGGTGGACGGCATGCGGGCACTGGGCTTCCAGACCCTGCTGGCCGGCGCGCTGCAGGCACCGATCATCGTGACCTTCCGACTGCCGGCCGATCCCGCCTTCGGCTTCGACCGCTTCTACGATGCTCTGCGCCGACGCGGCTTCGCAATCTACCCCGGCAAGCTGACCGTGGCCTCGTCCTTCCGGATCGGCTGCATCGGCGCGATGGGCCCGGCCGAGATGCAGGCAGCGGTCCAGGCGGTGGCCGAGGTCCTGGACGAACTGGGGCTGCGCCTTCCGGCTGCGGCATGAGCGACGTGGACGGAGCCAATCGGGTGCGGAGCGGCACTATCAGGATGGCGAAGAGCCCGGCAGTTGGCCTTCCCCTCCTGCCGGATCGGATGCACCGGCACTCGTTGCGCGGCCGGGATGTGAGTCGCGGTCCAGGCGGTAGGTCCTGGTCGAACTGGAACTGCTTTTGTCGGCTGCGGCATGATCGGCGTGAATCGGCGTGAATTGGACCGCCTTGGGCCTGGACCACCCGGACTTGTCCGTCGGGATCGGGCCGAGCCGTTCTGGCAGCCAGGATCGGACCGGTCGCGGCCCGGCCCATCCCGATCCAGGGCGGCAGCATAGAGATGGCAGAGGGATGATGCGGATGGGGTTCGGCTATCGGCGCTTCTATCGTGGGCCAGTCGAGGCGGTGATCTTCGACATGGCCGGCACGATCGTCGACTTCGGCTCCCGGGCACCGGCGGGCGTGTTTGTCGAGGTGTTCCGCCGCCACGGGGTCGCGATCAGCCTGGCCGAGGCACGCGGGCCGATGGGTGCCGAGAAGCGCGCCCATGTCGCCGAACTTCTGGCGTTGCCGGCGATCCGCGCGCGCTTTGCCGACCGGCATGGCCGCGACCCGGACGAAGCGGACATCGACCGGATCTATCAGGATTTCATTCCACTACAGCTCGAGAGCCTGCCAGCCTTCTCCGCCCTGATTCCGGGGGCTGCCGCGACGATCACGGCCCTGCGCGGCCGCGGCATCCGGATCGGAGCCAACACCGGCTACAGCCGCGAGATGATGGAAGTGGTCCAGGCGGCGATGGCCGAACAGGGCGTGAAGCTGGACAGCGCGGTTGCCGCCTCCGACGTGCCGCGCGCCCGCCCCTGCCCCGCCATGTGCCTGGTGAACGCCGCGCAGTTGGCTGCCTGCGCCGTGGCCGCCTGCGTCAAGGTCGACGACACTGTGCCGGGCATTGAGGAAGGCCTGGCGGCCGGCATGTGGACGGTCGGGATCACCCGGTCCGGCAACGAGATCGGCCTTTCGGAAGAGGAGTGGCAGGCCCTGCCGGCACCGGAGCAGCAGGCCCGCCTGGCCCGGGCCGAAGCCCGGCTGCGTGCCGCCGGCGCCCATTTCGTGATTCCGTCGGTGGCGGTCCTCCTGCCGGTGATCGACGCGATCGAGGCCAGGCTCGCGGCCGGCGACCGGCCCTGAGCCGCCACGGGCAGGAACAGGATCACTCAGTTCAGGCGGAAGCCCCGGCAGCCTAGTTGCTCCTCCCTGATCAGGATCTGGCTGCCGCAGGGCCGCTCCACGAAGTAGCGCCGCCCCTGGTCGTCGTCCTGGACATGGATCAGGTCGACAGGCTCCCCGGTGCCGAGCAGCACCATCTGCAGGATCTGCGGCCTCGGCAACATCGGACGTGCCGGGATGGTGACGGGTTCTCGATGCACGGCAACCTCTCTAGGCTCGTGGTCCTAGGATAACAGTCCGTCTGCCTATGGCAAGTCCTGAATTTCCAGGACCCGTTCGGCATGCCGAAGGATGCGCCTGAAGTGGTTAAGACATCGTTTACCGCATTCGCCAAATGAAAACATCGGCCGCGGTGGAAGATTTCACCAATAGAAAGACCCCAGGGCCTTTCGACCCCGGGGTCCAGCTTCTGAAACCGATTTAGGACGACCCGTCAGCCGAGTTCGGCGAACAGGTCGGTCGACAGGTAGCGCTCGGCCGAGGACGCCAGGATCACTACGATCCGCTTGCCGGCATAGTCCGGACGCGCACCCACCTCCAGAGCCGCGGCGACCGCGGCCCCGCTGGAGATCCCGATCGGGATGCCTTCGACCCGCGCCACCTCGCGGGCGGTCTCAAACGCAGTCTGGTTGCCGATCCGGACCGTCTCGTCCAGCACGTCGGTGTGGAGATTCTCGGGAATGAAGCCGGCGCCGATCCCCTGGATCTTGTGCGGCCCGGGCTTACCGCCCGAGATCACCGGGCTGTCCTCGGGCTCGACCGCGATCACCTTCAGGCTCGGCAAGCGCGGCTTGAGCACCTCGCCCACCCCGGTGATGGTGCCGCCCGTGCCCACGCCGGCGATGAACGCGTCCAGCCGGCCGCCCGTGTCCGCCCAGATCTCCTCCGCGGTGGTAATGCGGTGGATCGCCGGGTTGGCCGGGTTCTCGAACTGCTGGAGGATCACCGCGTTCTTCGTCTCGGCGACGATGCGCTGCGCCTCCTCGATGGCACCGCGCATCCCCTTGGGCCCAGGCGTGAGCACCAGTTCTGCACCCAGCAGCTTGAGCACCTTGCGGCGCTCCAGCGACATGGTCTCCGGCATCGTGAGGATCAGCCGGTAGCCCTTGGCCGCCGCGACGAAGGCCAGGGCGATCCCGGTATTGCCCGAGGTGGGCTCGACCAGGACGGTGTTCTTGTCGATCTGGCCGGACTGCTCGGCCGCCTCGATCATCGAGTAGCCGATACGGTCCTTGACCGAGCTCAGCGGGTTGAAGAACTCCAGCTTGGCCAGGATCTCCGCCTTCACGCCGCGCTGCTCGGCAATCCGGTGCAGGCGCACCAGCGGCGTGCCGCCGATGGTATCGACGATGCTGTCATAGATCCGGCCTCGCGTGTTCATGTCCACCCGCGCCCCCGATTTTACATCTTCCATGTGCACAACTCCGGCAAAACCACCCGAGACTGTGCAGAACTCTAGTCGCAACCGCGCGATGCGCAACCATCGGCGGCACAGGGTGCTTCCAAACCGGCCCGCTGCACCCCGGCTAGATCACGAAATCAGCACTGCGGGCCTGATCGCCGACCAAGCCGGC
>NZ_WUJP01000098.1 GCF_009806515.1 Geminicoccus flavidas
ACGGCGGGCCTCCTGGCACAGATCCTCGATGGACACGCCGTCCAGCCGTTGCATCAGCTCCCGCTCGGTGCGGTCGAAGAACGGCGTGATCACCTGCGCACCCAGCGGCGAGCCAGCGACCTGCTCCTCCGCGGTAGCGCCGCCGCCGGGCATCGGCCCGTTCAGGTCGGTCTCGCCCTGCACCACCCGGACGATCTCGCCCACGCTGATGCGCCGCCGTTCGCGCGCCAGCCGATAGCCGCCACGCGGGCCGCGCACGCCCTTGAGCAGCCCGGCACGCACCAATTGCTGCATGACCTGCTCGAGGTAGCGCCTAGGCAGATTGAGGCGCCTGGCGATGTCCTGGCTCTGGACGGGGTCGCTGCCACCATGAAAGGCGATGTCGGTGACGGCCTCCAACGCCAGCGACAGCTTCTTGGACGGTTTCAACATGGGGCCACCCTCCCGGTGGTGGCGGACAAGCGGCTCATTCTCGCCCTCCGATGACGCGGGCTACTCCGGTAGAGCCAAAACCGCCAACGCCGCGCGGGGTTTCCGACAGGACTCCATTCTCTTTCCATAATACCCCGACAGTCGGTGCCACCACCATCTGCGCGATCCGCATGCCGCGCTCGACGGTGAACGGCTCGTCGCCAAGGTTGACCAGGATGACGCCAAGTTCCCCACGGTAATCGGCGTCGATCGTGCCCGGTGCGTTGAGCACCGTGATGCCGTACTTTGCCGCCAGCCCGGAGCGCGGCCGGATCTGCGCTTCGTGATCGGCCGGCAATGCTATGGCGATCCCTGTCGGCACGACCGCGCGAGCCATGGGATGCAGCACGAGCGGCGCATCGGCCGCCACGGCGGCCAGCAGATCGACCGCGGCGGCACCCGCGGTGGCGCGCTTCGGCAACGACAGGTCCGCCCCGTGCGGCAGCCGCCGGATCTCGACTGTCACCTCAGCCACGGCTGAACTCCTCCGCAATCAGCCCCGCCAGCCGGGCCGCCACCTCTACCTTGCTGGCGGGTGGCCAGGGTTGCGGCTCGGCATCCCGGCGCAGCAGCGTGACCGCGTTGCGGTCGCCGCCGAACGTGCCACTGCCGGGTGCCACGTCGTTGGCGAGGATCCAGTCACAATTCTTGCGCCGCAGTTTGGCCGCGGCATGGGCCACCACCTGCTCGGTCTCGGCGGCAAATCCCACCACCAGGTGCGGCCGCTCCGGCCCGTCGGCCGCCAGGGTCCGGAGGATGTCCGGATTCTCCACCAGCCGGATCGCGGGCGGCGGCGATCCCGCCTCCTTCTTGATCTTCTGGACCGGTGCTTCCTCCGGCCGCCAGTCCGCCACCGCCGCTGCGCACACCGCGACATCGACCGGCAGGGCCGCCTGGCAGGCCGCCAGCATCTCGCGCGCACTCTCGACCCGCACCACCGCGACGCCCGGCGGGTCGGGCAGCGTGACCGGACCCGACACCAGGGTCACCGCAGCACCCAAGCGCGCTAGTTCCGCTGCAATCGCATGGCCTTGCTTGCCGGAGCTGTGATTCATGATGAAGCGGACCGGGTCGATCGCCTCGCGGGTGGGGCCGCTGGTGACCAGCGCCCGCAGCCCGGCCAGCCCACCAGCCCGTGCGCCGCCCGGCCGGCCCAGCCGGCCCAGCCGGCCCAGGATTGCGGCCAGGATCTCGGCGGGCTCGGCCATCCGGCCGCTGCCGGTCTCGCCGCAGGCCATGTCGCCGGCATTGGGCCCGATCGCGGCGACGCCGTCCGCCTGGAGCAGGGCCAGGTTGCGCTGCGTGGCCGGGTGGCCCCACATCATCTGGTTCATGGCGGGTGCCACCAGCACCGGCTTGTCCGTGGCGAGCAGCACGGTGCTGGCGAGATCATCAGCCAGCCCATGCGCCATCTTCGCCAGGAGGTTGGCGGTAGCCGGTGCCACCACCACGAGGTCGGCCTCGCGCGAGAGCCGGATATGGCCCATTTCCGCCTCGTCGGTCAGCGAGAACAGGTCGCCGTAGACCTTCTCCACCGACAGGGCCGCCACCGAGAGCGGAGTGACGAACTCGCGCGCGGCCTCGGTCAGGACGCAGCGCACTTGGATCCCGCGCTCCTTGAGCCGGCGGATCAGCTCCAGGCATTTGTAGGCGGCGATCCCGCCGCCGATCACCAGGAGCACCCGCCCACCCGGTAGAGCGGGAATGCCTTCCTGATCCATCGCTCCGAGTCCTCCACCTAACACACTGTCAGGCATATCATATCGCCTGTGGCTTCATCATTTGCATCAACACGCGGGCCGACACTTCAGCGGATCGTCCAGCCCAGGAGGAATGCCGCCAGCACCAGGAACAGCCAGATCGGGGCCCGGTCCTTCAGCACGGTGTGGTGATGCTCCAGCTGGATCAGCGTCCGCTCCAGCCGGCGCAGCACGACCGGCCCCCGCTGCAGCACGTCATAGGCCTCGCGGGCCAACTCGATCGCCTTGGCCTGCGGCCCCAGATGCACTGCGATCCACTCGGCGACCAGGGGCTGCGCGGTCTGCCAGATGTTGACCGACGGGTTCAGCGCCCGGCCCACCCCCTCCGCCACCACCATGGTCTTCTGCAAGAGCAGGAGATGCGGCTGCTGCTGCATCTTGAACTGCTCGGCCACCGTCAGGATCTGGCCGAACAGCCGGCCGATCGAGATGTCGTTGAGCGGCTTGCCCAGGATCGGCTCGCCGATGGCGCGGGCCGCCTGGGCGAACGCATCGCGGTCCTCGTCAGCCGGCACATAGCCGGCGCGCACGAACACGTCGGCCACTCGCCGGTAGTCGCGGTCGAGGAAGCCCACCAGGATCTCGGCCAGGTACTTGCGGGTATCGAGGTCGAGCCGGCCCATGATGCCGAAATCGACCGGCACGATGGTGCCGTCCGGCTCGATGAAGGTGTTCCCGGGATGCATGTCGGCATGGAAGAAGCCGTCGCGGAACACCTGGTTGAAGAACACCACCGCCGCCCGGTCGAGGATCCGGTCGGGATCCAGACCCTGCTCGATCAGCCGCTCACGCTGGTCGGAGGGCGTGCCGCTCACCCGCTCCAGCGTCAGCACTCGCCGCGACGTCCGCTCCCAGTCGACGAACGGAACACGGAAGCCCTCGTCGTCGGCGCAGTTGCGGGCGAACTCGGCGGCCGCCGCCGCTTCCAGGCGCAGGTCGAGCTCGCGCCTGGTCCACATGGCATGGACCCGGACGGTCTCAACCGGGCGCAGCCGGCGCAGATGCGGGAACAGATACTCGACCGTCTCGGCCAGCCACAGAAAGAAGGCCAGCTCGCGCTCGATCGCCGCCTCCACGCCCGGGCGCAGCACCTTGACCGCCACCTCGCGCCCATCGGGCAGGAGGGCGAAATGGACCTGGGCAATCGAGGCGGCGGCGACCGGCACCGGATCGAAGCCGCGGAACAGGAAGTCCACAGGTGCACCCAGCTCGCGCTCGATCAGCGCCATCGCCTGGTCGCCCGGGAACGGTTCCAGCCGGTCCTGCAGGCGGGCCAGGTCGCGCGCCACATCGGTACCCATGATGTCCGGGCGCACCGCCAGCGACTGGCCGAGCTTGACGAAGCTGGGGCCGAGCTCGACCAGCGCGTCCGCCAGGCGCTGGCCCGGCCGGCGTGTGGCCTTGCGCCCGGTCCAGGGCCCGGCCAGGCGCATGGCGAAGGGCGGGAGCGGCAGCAGGTCGACGAAGAACAGCGCCTGATGGCGCATCAGCACCCGCACGACGCGGGCGCCGCGGAACAGATGGCGGATCGGCCGGAGCAAGGTCAAAGACGCCAGCCGGAATGGACCGCGGCAATACCCCCGGACAGGTTGCGCAGCTTGACCAGGCCGAACCCGGCCCGGCCGATCAGCCTGGCAAAGGTCTTCTGGTCGGGAAAGCGGCGGATGCTCTCGACCAGGTAGCGATAGCTCTCGGCATCGTTGGCGACGAGCTTGCCCATGACCGGGATCATCCGCAGCGAGTACTGGTCGTAGATCGGCCGGAGCTGCGGGATGATCAGGCGCGAGAACTCCAGACAGAGAAAGCGGCCGCCGGGCTTGAGCACCCGGTAGGCCTCCCCCAGCGCCCGGTCGATACGGGTCACGTTGCGGATGCCGAACGCGATCGTGTAGCTGTCGACCGACTTGTCCTTGAACGGCAGGGCCATGGCGTCGCCCGTGACCCAGGACAGGCCGTGGACCAAGCCGCGGTCGATCGCCCGGTCGCGGCCAACCTCCAGCATGGCATGGTTGATGTCGCAGACGGTGATCCCGGCCTCGCCGCCCACCCGGTCCATGATCCGGAACGCGACGTCGCCGGTGCCGCCAGCCACGTCCAGATGGGTGATGCCCTTGCGCGGCGCCAGCCAGTCGACCAGCGCGTCCTTCCACAGGCGATGGACGCCGCCGCTCATCAGGTCGTTCATCAGATCGTAGCGGGCCGCCACCCGGTCGAACACCTGGCGGACCTTGGTCGCCTTCTCGGCCGGATCGACCTTCTCGTAGCCGAACGACCGTGCCAGCTCGTCCGCGGCGTCCTTCATGTCCTGCCAGTTCCTCAGCAGCCCCTTGCCGGGCGGTTCTAGGTGATGGCACCTGCCGGCTCAACCGAGCCCGGCCCACCATATCCGGAACATATCTTGCCCGAGCTGCCCGAAGTCGAGACCGTCAAGCGCGCCCTGGCGATCCGCCTAACCGGCCGGCGCTTCGTCGAGACGGTCCAGCGCCGGCCCGACCTGCGCTGGCCCCTGCCTGACGACCTGCCCGGCCGCCTGCGCGGCCGCACCGTCCGGGAGTTCGGCCGGCGCGCCAAGTACATCCAGGTCTTCCTGGACGACGGCCAGGTGATGCTGCTCCATCTGGGCATGTCCGGCCGCCTCGTGTTCGACGGCCAGCCCATGGGCCCGCACGAGCACCTGACCTTCGACTTCGACGACGGCACGGTGCTGCGCTTCGTCGACCCGCGCCGCTTCGGCGCGCTCGACCTGACCACGGAAGCGGAACTGGCCGGCCACCGTCTTCTCGCCGGCCTGGGCCTGGAGCCGCTGGGCAACGAGTTCTCCGGCCCGGCTTTGGCCAGCGCGTTCCGTCACCGGATCGTGGCGGTCAAGCAGGCGCTGATGGACCAGAAGCTCGTGGTGGGCGTGGGCAACATCTATGCGTCGGAAGCCCTGTTCCGCACCGGCCTCCATCCCGCCACTCCGGCAGGTGCCGTCGACGCGGAGCGTCTGGAGGCACTCGCGGCGAACGTGCGCACCGTCCTGACCGAGGCGATCGAGGCCGGCGGCTCGTCCCTGCGCGACTATATTCAGGCCGACGGCGAGCTCGGCAACTTCCAGCGCATGTTCCGGGTCTATGACCGCGCCGGCGAGCCCTGCCTGGTCTGCACCGGCCCGATCCGACGCACCGTCCAAGGCAACCGGGGCACCTATTTCTGCGAGCGCTGCCAGCCGCCGGCGCGAGCCTGAGCCGGCGGCCGGCTGGCGGGGTGATCGCTACTTCAGCGTGCCGGCCACCGTGTCCGACACCTTCTGGTCATTGGCCGCCGTGTCGCCGGAGACGCCGACGCCGCCCACGATCTGGCTGCCCTTCTGGATCGGTGTGCCGCCGCCGAAGGTGATGGTGCCGCCGACGATCTTGCCGACCATCGGGTCCCTGGCCGTGCCCCAGCGGCTCTGCGGCCCGTCATAGGCCTTGTCCGGATCGACCGGGTTGCCGGCGGCCAGGCCATAGAGCGGTCCGCCCGGCTGGACGGCGTCATAAAGCTGTGCCGTGGTGAACTTCTGGGCCGGGCTGTTGCTCAACCCGTTGGCAGTGAACGCCTTGGCTGCCGCGATCTGGCGGCTGAGCAGCCACTGGTCGCTCAGCTTGGCACCGGAGAAGGCGACGGCGCAGACGACTCCGCCGCGGTTGACGGCAACCGCCCACATGTTCTGTGTCTTGTGCACCTTGACCGCACTGACCAGGGCCGCACGCAGACCGGCATGGGTCGCCGGGCAACTGACGTTCTTCGGCTTGTTGTTGTCGGATGACGCCAAGGCCGCACCGGCGGCAACTGTCATCAGACCGGCAGACAACATCAAGGCAGCCGCCTTGCAGGCAGAAACCACTCCACTCATAATCATGCTCCAACTATCATCTTATCTCAAACATAACGAGCGGGCTATTCTGTGCGTCAATGGCAATCGACTGTCAATATACTTGTTGCAGACATTTCGGGTGGCGCATTTCTTTCAGGTGGGCTGTCCTTCTCTTAGTCTTCGCAGCTTGCCGGCAATGAATAAAAATGTAACCAATGCTCGCTGAGCAGGTCTGTGCCAGTTCCGGCTGTGCTGTTGCTTGAACGAGCCAACGAACGGCGCAGGGCCGAACGGGCCGAAGATATCGATCGTCCATGCACGCGGAAGCAGATGGCGATGACCCGGATCTTCCGGACATGCTCTTGGGCAGGCACTACAACCGGCGCGAACAGCTTGTCCGGTGCCGGAAACCCATCCTGCCCGCCCCGGGGGCGCGGCCAGCCCCCGGCTGTTGCGGCGTGGAAACGCGCCGGGCCGCAGGCTTGCCTCGGTGGCGCTTCCGGTTTCCTATGGGGCCGTCCCGCCCCAGCGGGCCGTGGCCCATCGCACCGGGGGACGTCTTCTCATGACCGAGCTGGTCCTCATCGCCTGCCTGCTCAGCGGCGGCTGCAAGGAGATCCGGCTGAGCTACGACGCCCAGGAGGTGTCGCTCATGGCCTGCACCTTGTACGGGCAGGCCGAAGTCGCCCGCTGGCAGACACAGCACCAGGGCTGGCGGGTCCGTAGCTGGCGCTGCGACAGGGCGCGGCCGGACGAGAAGACAGCCTGAATGACTGCCTCCCCGGGCAGGGCACGGTGGGTGCAGTCCGGATCGGCCCCATGAGGATACGTCGGCATTGAGCAGCGAGGCCGGTCGGCCTGGATGTCACCACTGTCGCCAGTGTCGGCGCGTCGACAAATCGTGGGAAGTCAGAACCGTCCGATCCGGGCTGACTCAGCCGGATGGCCCCTGGATTATCCCGCTCTACTGGGTCCGCGCGCCTACCCGTTGATCTCCTGGACGAACGGCCCCATGCCGGCGGTGAGCCCGCCATCCACGACCAGTTCCGCGCCGTTGACGAAGCTAGCCTCGTCGCTGGCGAGATAGGCCACCGCCGCCGCGATGTCCTCAGGGAGGCCGACCCGGCCTACCGGGTACCAGCGCGCCAGCTTGTCGAAGATCTCGGGGTCGCGGGCCAGGCGCTCGGTCCAGGAGCGGTTCTCGGTACGGATCGAGCCGGGGCTCACCAGGTTGGTGCGGATCCCGCGGGGCCCGTACTCCACCGCCATCGCCTTGACCCACATGACCGGCCCGGCCTTGGCGGCGCTGTAGGCCGGGTTGCCGACATAGACGCGGCCATTCACCGAGCCGATCGCCACGATGGCGCCTTTGCCCCGCTCGACCATGCCCGGCAGGACCGCCTTCATCGCGAGATAGGCGGCGCGCAGCGTGACGCCCAGTTCCAGATCCCAGTCGTCCGGCGAGGTCGCCTCGACTGTCGTTGCCGACGTGGCGGCCGCGTTGTTGACCAGGACATCGAGCGGCCCCAGCGCCTGCTCCGCCTCGCGGACCATCGCCTGCACCTGGTCCGGCATCGTCACGTCGGCCTGCAGCGCCACCGCCCTGCCGCTAGCGGACGCGATCTCACCCGCCACGCTGTTGGCGGCCTCCAGGTCGCGATCGACCACGGCGACCGCTGCCCCCTCGCTCGCCAGGCGCAGGCAGATGGCGCGGCCGATACCCCGGCCGCCGCCGGTCACCAGCGCGGTTCTGCCGTCGTACCGGGTCACCGCGCGCCCTCCGCACGCATGTCCTCGGCCACCTCGTCGAACGCCTGGAACCCGGTACGGGCCAGATGGACGTAGCTTTCGCGCATGTGGCCGTCATTGTAGTAGGCGAGCCCGTCCACCCCGTGTCGGGCCAGGATGCGCGCCGCCGCGACCGTGTCGGCGCCGCCGGCGAGATCGGGGTAGCTCGGGCGCAGGATCGCCGAGATCCTGGCATCCGGGCCTGCCTGGCGGCGGACCTGGTGGATATCGGCCAAGACGTCCGTGGCAGAGCGCTCGTACGCGCAGACCTCCAGCCCGTCGCAGGCCTCTGCCAGCAGGCGCAGGTCCGATCCCTCGATCCAGCCCTTGGCGGAGGGCCGCTGGACGGACGGAATCACCCGGACCTCGGTCCTGGCTGGCACCACGTCGCGGATCTCGCGTACCACGTCGGCCACTACCTTGCAGCGCCAGCGCAGGAACTCGGCTAGATCGGGGTCCGCCAGCAGATCGGAGGCAATCCAGTCGGCCGCCTGTGCGTCAGTGAGCGCGGTTTCGCCGGCCAGGAAGGATTCGATCGCTGCCGCCACCCGGGCGCGGACATGGAGCACGTCGATCCCGTCCACCGCCGCGGCGCTCACCGTTGCTTCGGAGAGGTCCAGCCCAAGCAGCAGCTTGATCCAGCCGTCCAGGCGGATCAGGGCGAACTCGTGATGGTAGCCATGGTCGAACGGCAGCCAGCCGGGTGTTTCCAGGCGCAGCCCGGCCAGGTCGTAGTTGCTGGCGAGGTCGCGGCACAGCGCCACCACATATTCGCGCGCTTCCGGATGGGCCGGGTTCAGGGAATACCAGTAGGGGTCGCCGAAGCAGTTGCGTGCGACCAGGTCCGGGTGGAGACGGCCGAGCGGCGTGTTGTGGAAGCAGACCACCCAGGCATAGCGGTCCAGCTCCGGCAGGCCGTCCGCCAGGATCGCGAACGGGTCGTGCTCGTCCAGCATGCTGTTCGGCAGGGGCTGGACGCGCTGGTAGTGCTTCGGGTCGTGGCGGAAATAGACCGTGCCGTCCTCGGGGAAATAGACCTTGCCGCTCTTGCCGTGCGGCCGGAGGAACTTGCCGGCATGGTAGGCGGCGGCCAGGCTGACCGCTCCAGCACCTGCTGCCTCGATCCTTGCGCCGAAGGTACCTACCCCGTCATCGACCAGATCCCAGGGGTAGGCATAGACCGACCGGTACGGCCGCTGTTCGACCTGCATGCGCTTCCTGCCGACATCGTTGCTGCCGGCGCATCCTTGCCCTTAAGCTTCGGGGCGACAAGGCCGCGTGCCGATAAGTGACTAGGGGGAAAACGTCTTGCTGAACCGACGTCTTGCCACACTGGCCGGTGGCATGGCCGCCGCCGCGCTGCTGGCGCTGGGGCCGGCCCAGGCCCAGGAGAAGACCGAGATCCGGGTGATCGTCGCGCATTACAGCGACCAGACCATGGGCATCTTCGGGGGCATGGAAGCCGATTTCGAGGCGGCCCATCCGGACGTCGACATCAAGCTCGAGGACGTGTCCTGGGACAACCTCCAGCAGCGGCTGACCACCGACATCGCCGGCGGCACCCCGCCCGACATCGCGATCATCGGCACGCGCTGGCTGCTGGACTATGCCGCCAACGACATCGCCGAGCCGCTCGACGACTACATGACGCCCGAGTTCAAGGCGAAGTTCATCGAGGCCTTCCTGGAGCCCTCGGTGATCGACGGCGTGACCTACGGCCTGCCGGTCGCCGCCTCGGCGCGCGCCATGTACTACAACAAGGATCTCCTGGAGAAGGCCGGGATCAGCGCTCCGCCCGCCACCTGGGACGAGCTGGTCGCGGCCGCCACTGCGGTGAAGGAGAAGGGCGAGGGCGCCTACGGCTTCGGCATGCAGGGCAAGGAGATCGAGACCGACATCTACTGGTACTACGCGCTCTGGGCCCATGGCGGCGAGCTGGTGGAGGACGGCAAGTCCGGCATCGCCAGCGAGGCCGGCATCAAGGCCGCGAATCTCTACAAGAGCCTGATCGACCAGGGCCTGACCCAGCCGAGCCCGACCGGCTCCAACCGCCAGGACATGGAATCCCTGTTCAAGCAGGGCCGTGCCGCGATGATCCTGTCCGGCCCCTGGCTGCGCGGCCAGATCAAGACCGAGGCGCCCGACCTCAACTACGGCCTGGCGCCCATCCCGAAGGGCACCGTCCAGGCGACCTACGGCGTGACCGACACGATCATGATCTTCAAGGACTCCGAGCATAAGGAGGTGGCCTGGCAGTTCCTGGAGGAGGCCGCGTTCAGCGACAAGAACCGCATCGCCTTCTCCGAGAAGGAAGGCTTCCTGCCGGTGATGAAGGCCGAGGCAGCGGCCCCGGCGTTCGCCGATGACGAGGAGCTCAAGGCGTTCACCGGGATGCTGCCCTACGCCAAGTTCGCGCCGCTGATCCCGAACTGGGAGGCCGCGTCCGACACGGCCTCGGCGGCGCTGCAGCAGATCTACCAGGGTCAGGCCGAGCCGGAAGCGGCGCTGACCGACGCTGCCCGGAAGATCGACGAGCTCATCCAGCAGTAAGCTCAGCCGCCCGGCGGGCCGTCAAGCACGAAACCTGCATGGCCCGCCGCAGCAACTTCCGGAGACGATGCGCTCGGATGAGCGCAAAACCACCATGCTCGACCGCACGCGCACCCTACCGGCCCTGCTGCTGATCCTGCCGAGCCTGGCACTCAGCATCTGGATCATCGGCTATCCCATCTATGATGTCGTCTACACCTCGCTACACGAGGTGAACCGGTTCGGCCGCGTCCGCGACTTCGCGGGCCTCACCAACTTCGCCAAGCTGTTCGCCGACCCGATCTTCATCGCCTCGCTGTGGCGCACGGTGCTCTGGACCGCCACCGTGGTGGGCGGCGCCATCCTGCTGTCGATCCCGATCGCAGTGATGCTGAACGAGGATTTCTACGGCCGGGGCATTGCCCGGGTGATCGTGATGCTGCCCTGGGCGATCTCGCTGGCGATGACCGCGATCGTCTGGCGATGGAGCCTGAACGGCCAGTACGGGATGATCAACGCCACCCTGTTCCAGCTGGGCATACTGGACGGCCCGGTGGAATGGCTGGCGAGCTTCGACACCGCGTTCCCGATCGAGATCGCGATCGGCATCTTGGTCTCGATCCCGTTCACCGCAACCGTGCTGCTGGGCGGACTGTCCTCGATCCCCGCCGACGTTTACGAGGCCGCCACCATCGACGGCGCCACCGGCTGGCAGCGCTTCCGCTACATGACCCTGCCGCTGATGAAGCCGTTCCTGCAGATCGCGATCGTCCTGAACGTCATCAACGTGTTCAACTCGTTCCCGATCATCTGGGTGCTGACCCAGGGTGAGCCCGCGAACTCGACCGACATCCTGGTGACCTATCTCTACAAGCTGGCGTTCCGCTACGGGCGCCTGGACACGGCCGCGGCCATGTCGCTGATCATGTTCGCGATTCTCCTGGTGTTCACCGCCGCCTATATCGTCCTGGCCCGGCGCTCCGAGGAGAAAGGCGCGTGAGCCAGAAACTGAAGCGCTCCATCCTGTTCTGGCTGGTGCTCGGCCCGTTCGCCGTGGTGGCGCTGTTCCCCTATGCGGTGATGCTGAGCACCGCACTCAAGCCCGGCGACGAGATCTTCGTCTTCCCGCCGACCTGGCTGCCGACCCGCCTCGCGTTCGAGAACTTCGTCGAGATGTGGAGCGCCACCGGCTTCGGCACGGCGCTCATCAACTCGCTCCTGATAGCGACTGCGGGCACCCTGCTCTCGCTGCTGGTCGCCATCCCAGCCGCCTACGCCCTGGCCCGGCTGCGCTGGCACGGCCAGGGCCTGTACCGGCAGTTCCTGCTGGTGGCCCAGATGCTCTCGCCAATCGTGCTGGTGATCGGCATCTTCCGGCTGATGGCGGCGATGGGTCTGGTCGACAACCAGTGGGCGCTGGTGCTGGCCTATGCCGCCTTCAACCTCGCCTTCGCGACCTGGATGATGTCCAGCTACTTCCGGACGATCCCCAAGGAGATCGAGGAAGCGGCCTGGATCGACGGCGCCACGCGGATGCAGTCGCTGGTCCGGGTGTTCCTGCCGCTGGCCCTGCCGGCTCTCGCGGTCACCGGGATCTTCACCTTCATC
Organism: Geminicoccus flavidas; assembly: GCF_009806515.1. Lineage (GTDB taxonomy): Bacteria > Pseudomonadota > Alphaproteobacteria > Geminicoccales > Geminicoccaceae > Geminicoccus > Geminicoccus flavidus. Next base: position 11,995 of record NZ_WUJP01000098.1, read on the forward strand.
AATTGCTGGAACGAGTTCGTCCTGGCGCTGACCATCCTGCGCTCGAACGAGAAATACCCGCTCACCCTGCAGATCTTCACCCTGGTAGGCGGCGCCTATAAGATCAACTGGCACCATGTGATGGCCGCGACCTTCGCCGCCACTGTGCCGGTGGCGGTGGTGTTCGCACTGCTGCAGCGGGCCCTGGTGCGCGGCCTGTCGCTGGGCAGCGTGAAGTAGGCTTCTGGGTTCAAGCGGCCGGGCGTATCCGGTAGCTGCAGCGCCGGTCGCCCGCCGCGATATGCTCGGCCCGCTGGATCTCGGTCCCTGGGCCCAGCAACTCGCCAAACATGGCCAACTCGGCCTGGCACAGGGCCTGACAGGCACCGGCGGCCGCCATGATCGGGCAGTGGTTCTGGACCAGCAGGGCGTCGCCGTCATCCTCGTCCACCAGTTCCGCCATGAACCCTTCGGCCGCGCGCAGCCGGGCCAGGGCGGCCAGGCGCGGCCCCGGCTCGGCCAGCCCCTCCAGCGCTGCCCGGTAGCGGGCGGCACTGGCCGCCGCGCGCGCCACGATCAGCGCCTCAAGGCCGTCCCTGCCGAACAGGGCGGGCACGGCTGCCAGCAGTTCCAATGCCAGCTCCGCATGACCGTCGGGAAAGCCCGCCTGCCCCTCGGCCGTCAGGTGCCAGTAGCGCCTGGGCCGGCCGACCCCTTCGCGCCGGTCCTCGAACCCCACCCGGCCCAGGGCCAGGAGCCGGTCCAGATGCTGGCGGACGGCGGACGGGGTGATCGACAGCCGGTCGGCCAGGCCGGCTGCGGCCTGCGGCCCGCCCGACTTCAGGGCATGCAGCAGGCGATCGGCGGTACGGTCGGCGGGGTGGTCGGGAGGCAGGGGCGTCATGGGCCCAAGCTAGCGCAGCCGGCTGTATGGACACCAAGATGGGTTAAGACGGCGCCCGGTTCGGACGGCCGGGTTCATGCAGGATGGGGCGGTTGAACAACGCCGTCCCGGTACGCATGCAAGGTGGATGCGATCGTGGTTGGCCTGGTCCGGTTTCCGGAGGGATACAATATGGCAAGGAATAGCTTGCTCAACCCGAGGGCGACATCCGGGGTTCCCGCCCGATGGCATCACCAGTGACGCGCATCGACCATTGCCCGATGGAATTCCTAGCCAAGCCGGCCAGCCACCCTGCCCTCCTGGCGACAGGGTCAGGACCAGGGCGCCAGGTCGATGGTGAACGCCCCGCCGGTACGGCCGAAGCCGGCAAAGCGCGCCCGCTCGCGCGGCACGCAGTACGGGCCGTGGCGCGGCTCGATCTCCCGGTGATGGAACGCGATGGTCCGCACCACCCGGTGGCCGTCGATGAACGTGAACAGCCAGTTGGGCTGTGGGATTGCCACCGGCCCGCCCGGCAGTTCCACCTTCTCCTCGGGCAGGCCACCCGCATGCAGCGCCTCGCGCAGGCTGGCAGCGTCGAGCTCGAACGGCTCGATCACGCATACGATCTGCCAGGGAAAGCTGGTCTCGCTGGCCAGGTCCACCTGCGGGCCGGCTACCAGATGTGCCTTGAACTGGCGGGCGAATGTCTGGTCCACCGCAGAGATGGCGACGCTCTGGTTCGGCACCACGCCCCACAGCACGTTCAGGCCCCAGTGCAGCATGGCAGCGATGCTGGCGAGAAACAGGCCGGCTGCCGCCAGCAGCCAGCGCCGCTGCTGCCGGCGTCCGGAGCCGGCGGCCGGGTGGGGCGGGGCGGAAGGGGAGTGTGCGCGGGTCATGAGGCTGCCTGGGCTTGTGAGGAAGAAACGGGCCAGGCGAGGCATAGGCCCGGGCCCAGACACTCGGACAGCTTTAACCGCATGGGAGCAAGGGTGCGGCGGAACATCTCACCTAGATGATCGGCTGACGTATGGCGGATGAATTGCTTGTCATCCGGAGGCCTCCGAGCACCTGCGCAAACGATTGCCCTGGCCGGAAATGCGACTGAATTCCCTCGATTGGATGCCGGAAAGATCCGACCGGACGGCGGTTTGCTCGGTTTCGGCAGCGACGCAGCCCCGGCGAGTTCGCGCACTGCGCGACTTGTCCACCCGGTCAGGAAACGCCTGGACAGGTCTCAGACGATATTGTTCACTTCTCTTGTGTTTCGGGTTACCCGTTACTCCACCAGGACGTGCACATCCCTGGGTGCCTCAGCGGTCCGAAAGCTCTCGTGTTGATTTCATGAGTGGGAGATGCGCAGATGAGTCAGGCACTCCAAGAACATCGTCGACGCTTGGCCGAACGCGGCATGAAGCGGGTCGAGGTTTGCGTGCGCGAACCTGACGTCACCTTGATCCGCCGGGTAGCCAAGGCGCTGATCAACGATGACAAGACTTCCAAAGGTCTGCGTGCTGCCATCGACAGCGTCGTACCGCAACGTACGCCGATCACCTTCAAGGAATGGCTGATGTCCACCCCGGCCGATGGGGATGATGCACCAGTCAAGGAGAAGTCGCGTAGCTAGCTCCGGCTGGCCGACCGCAGCGACCAGGACCCGCCTTCAGGGTCGGGCCCTGGTCATGCGGGTCTCGGGACGCTAACCCTCCCGCGCCCCAAAGGCAAAGGGAGGATCGACGCTTGAACGGACCGTCCATGCACCAGCTTGCCCAGGACGCCTTGCGCGAGCTGGGCGAGATGTTCAGCCGGCTGCCCGAGGACGCAGCCGACGGGTTGCTCGATGCCATCGTGGCGGCACGGACCGTGGCGCTGCATGGCCTTGGCCGCGAGGGCCTGCAGATGCGCGGCTTCGCCATGCGCCTCTTCCATATGGGCCGCAACGTCCATGTAGTGGGGGACATGACCGTGCCGCCCTTGGGCCTGGGCGATCTCCTGTTCGTCTCGATCGGGCCCGGCACGCTGCGGACCACCGAGACGCTCATGCAGATCGCCCGCGATGCCGGTGCCAGGGTGGCGCTGATCACCGCTCAGCCGGAAGGTGCCGCTGCACGGCTGGCCGACGTGGTCGTCCACCTGCCGGCCCAGACCATGGCCAACGACCAGGGCAGCCGCCAGTCGGTACTGCCGATGGGCTCCCTGTTCGAGACCGCCCAGATGCTGTTCTTCGAGTTCGCTATCCTGAGGCTGCGCGAGCGGCTCGGCGAGAGTGCCGAATCCATGCGGGCCCGGCACACCAACCTGGAATGATCCTTCTGCCGGCCGCCGGCCGGATCGGGCGCTAGCCGAGCGGCCGCAGTTCCTGGCGGAACTTGGCGCTGCGCTCAACATAGAATTTCGCCCCCTCGCGCATCCGCGCGCGGTCGGCCTCGGTCAGGGTGCGCACCGGCTTGCCGGGCGCTCCCAGGATCAGGCTGCCCTCCGGCATCTCCTTGTGCTCGCCGACCAGCGCCTTGGCGCCCACCAGCGTGCCGGCCCCGATCACCGCGCCGTTCAGCACGACCGCGCTCATGCCGATCAGGGCGCCATTGCCGATCGTGCAGCCATGCAGCATGGCGAGATGGCCGACCGTCACGTCGCGGCCGATCGTGAGCGGGTAGCCCGGGTCGGTATGCAGGACGCAGTTCTCCTGCACGTTCGAGCCTTCGCCCACCGTGATCGGCTCGTTGTCGCCGCGCAGCACCGCACCGAACCAGACCGAGGCCCCCTTCTCGACCACGACCTTGCCGATCAGCACGGCACTGGGCGCCACCCAGGCCTCCGGGTGCACCTGCGGGGCGTCGGCGCCCAGGGCGTAGAGCATGTCGAAGGCCTCCATCCGCGCAATCGTTCCCCGCGGCATAGTGCGAACCGGCGCGGATGGGAACGCTCAGCTGGAAGGCAGGAGCGGCTCGCCCACCAGGGTGAAGCCGTGGCCGGCGAGCCGGCGATTGATTTCCTCAGGCGTCGGCCGGCCGGCCTCGAGCAGCTCGGCCAGATCGAGAAAGCACTGCTCGCCGGATCTCGCCGGGGTCAGGGTAAACAGGAGCCGGCCGGGCGTGACGCCCAGATTGGCGAACGCATGCGGGACCCCGCGCGGGACCACCGCCACGTCGCCCGCACCCACCCGCCATTCCGCATCACCCACCCGCAGGAGGTAGCTGCCCTCCAGGAAGTAGAAGCACTCCTCCTGGTCGGCATGGACGTGGAGCGGCGGGCCGCTGCCTGGCCTGGTGACCTCCTCCATCAGGCAGATGCCCTGGCCGGCCGCATCGGCCGGGATCAGGACGCGCAGCTCGATGCCGAGCGGCGACAGGTCGATCTGCGGAGCGTCCAGTCCGTTGCGGACGAACGGCGGCAAGGGGCTCATCTGATTCTCCGGGAGGATCCGCGCAGCCGGCACGGCCAGTTTGCCGGATTCCCTAGCCGAAGGCGACGCCGCGGCCTGTGATGGAGATCACAGGCCAGCGGCAACCGGCCGGTAGCGGCTTTAGAGCTTGCGCTCGATGGCACCCTCGACGCCGCCCAGCACGCCGGTCATCCCCGACTTCGAGGTCTGGTCCGCCTGTGCACCGGAATCGGGCCGTGCCGGCGCTAGGCTGGGCTCGCCACCCAGCGGCTCGGAGACCGCCGCCGAGAACTCGCCCTTGCCGTCCAGGCTGGGGCCGGACGTCCAGCGGCCCTGCGGGATCGAGCCGTCGGTCATGTGGCCGAGATAGACATAGGAATACTCCCGGTGCTCCTGCTCCTGCGGGAAGCTGTTCGGAATCGGGAACTGCTGGGCGGTCCCGCCCAGCTCCTCGATCACCGCCATCCACTGCTGCTGATGCATGGTGTCGCGCGCGATCAGGAAGGCCAGCATGTCCTTCATGCCGGGATCGTCGGTCATGTTGTACAGTCGCACGGCCAGGGTGCGACCGGTTGATTCGGCAGTGACGTTCGCCGTCATGTCGGCCGCGATGTTGCCCGACGCATAGATGTGCGAGCAGTCGAACGGTATGCCGTCCGAGTTCACCGGCATCGCGGCCAGGCCGGACGACAGGATGTGCTGCATGCTCATGCCGTTCAGGACCGAGCCGCCGATCGCGTCCTTCGACACGTCCTCCTGCACGGAGAGCGGCGCGCCTTCCAGGTTGAGGGCGACCGCGGTCGACAGCATCTCGATATGCCCGATCTCCTCGGTGCCGGTGTTCAGCAGCATGTCCCGATACTTGGCCGGGCCACGCGAGCCCCAGCCCTGGAACAGATACTGCAGGCAGACGCGGATCTCGCCCTCGACGCCGCCGATCGCCTGCTGGAGGGCTCGGGCAAAGACGGGGTTCGGCCGTTCCACGCGTACGGGGTACTGGAGCTTGCCGTCGGTATAGAACATAGTGGGTCCTCTCATCTTCGGTGGCTTCGGGCCACCCGGCCCGACAGCCGTGACGCGTCGTCGAAAGACCAGGGCTCCCGCCGGGTTCCAAAAAGATTGTCCGCTTGCTCGGCTTCGTCCGGCCCGGCTCGCGTCTGCTGTCCGGCCCGCTCGGCCGGAATCGATGGATTCGCCAGAGACATCAGGAACCCGTGGGCGGGCCTGCCTATTCAGCCAACAGCGGGCAGACAGGCTGCCTTGGAGAACCCCATGGCCATGGAGTCAGCGGAAAGCATCCGCTCGATCTTCGTTACCGGCCTGCGCGACGCGCATGCCCTGGAAAATCAGGCGCTCTCGATCATGAACCGGCAGATCGAGCGCCTGGAGAACTATCCGGACATGGCCGCGCGCCTGCGCAGCCATGTCGAGGAGACCAACGGCCAGATCAGCCGGCTGGAACAGATCCTGACTTCGCTCGACGAGAGCCACTCGGCGATCAAGGACTTGGGTGCCTCGCTCATGGGCAACATGGCCGCCCTCACCCATTCCGTGGCCGGCGACGAGATCCTGAAGAACTCGTTCGCGAACTTCGCGTTCGAGAATTTCGAGGTCGCGAGCTACCGCTCGCTGATCAACATGGCCAAGCGCGGCGGCTTCGACAGCGCCGTGCCCCTGCTGGAGGCATCGCTCCAGGAAGAGAAGGCGATGGCCGCCTGGGTGGAGCAGCACCTGGATGCGGTGACCGAGCGCTACCTGACGCTGGCGAGTTCCGGCGCCCAGGCGAGCCACTGACATTCCGCCCCTGCGACCGCCGGGAACCTGCAACCGCAACTAAGGAACGACCTAGCGATGGCGACCAAGGAAAAGACCCTCGAAGATGCGTTCTATGAGACGCTGAAGGATGTGTTCTTCGCTGAAAAGCAGTCGGTGCGGGCACTCGGCAAGGCGGCGCGCAACGCGCAGTCGCCGGAGCTGAAGCAGGTGCTGGAACAGCACCGCGAGGAAAGCACCAACCAGGTGGAGCGGCTGACCCAGATCTTCGAGATCCTGGGCAAGGCACCGCGCGGCAAGACCTGCGAGGCCTCCCAGGGCCTCACCGCGGAGATGGACGAGGACCTGGAGGACTTCGGCGGCACCCCGGCGGGCGACGCCGTCCTGATCGGCTCTGCCCAGGCGCTCGAGCATTACGAGATCGCCCGCTATGGCACGCTCAAGACCTGGGCCGGCCAGCTCGGCCTCAAGGAGGCCGCCGACCTGCTCGACCAGACCCTCCAGGAAGAGAAGAAGGCCGACGAGCTCCTGACCAAGGTCGCCGAGCAGGCTGCCAACCAGCAGGCCAAGAGCGAGGGCGGCAAGTCCTCCGGCCGCAAGTAGTCATGCCGGCCGGGGAGCGCAGGATCGCTCCCCGGCTTTGGGCTCACCATGGCACGTAGTCGGGAAACAGTGCCCTGGTCAGCTTGAAGAACAGCTCGCCCGACTGGCTCTCGTCGTCCGCGTCCAGCCGGTTCACGCTGATCACCAGCACCGCCTGGAGCGGCGGCAGGTACCACATTTCCGAGCTGAAGCCGAAAATCGTGCCGTTATGGCCGCAGAACGGCCCGAGCCTGGTTACGCCCTCGCCATAGCGGGAGAGCGGCGAGCCGCCGGTGAAGGCGCGGCTGCGCAGGCGGGCGGCCTGGGTGGCGGGCTTTAGCAGGCGGCCGGCGCACAGCTCCCTTGCCCAGATGTGCAGGTCGGTCAGGTTGGAAACGATCGCACCCGCACCCCCGGCCGGTGCCGGGTTGAGCAGCGTCACGTCCATAAGCCGGCCGCTGGCCCCGTCCAGGCTGTAGCCGCGCAGCCGGCCATACAGGTAGGGCACCTGCGGATAGAAGGAGTTGCGCATGCCCAATGGGCGGAAGATCCGGTCGGCCAGCAGCCGGTCGATGCGCCGGCCGGTGACCTTCTCCAGGATCTGCTCGAGCATGATGTAGTTCAGGTTGTTGTAGACCGTGGCCTGGTTGGGGGGCTGGAACTCGTCCGCCCGCGCAGCCGCGCGGGCGAACATGTCGCGTGGCGTGAGCGTGGTGAGCCGGTTGCGGTAGTACTCCTGCAGGAACGCATCGTCCGCGGAATCCGCCAGGCCGCTGCGCATCCGCAAGAGGTCATAGACCCGGATCCGCTCGGCGCCGGGAAAGTCGGGGAACCACTTCGAGATCCGGTCCCACTTGCTGAGCCTGCCCTCGTCGGCGAGCTGCAGGATCGCGGTGGCGATCACCGTCTTGGTGATGCTGGCGATCCGGAACAGCTCGGTCGGCTCTCGCCGGCGGCCGCTATCGAGGTCGGCCGTGCCGACGCTGGTGACGTAGCGGCCCTCGCCCGGGACCCAGACGCCCAGCACCACGCTCGGCAGGTTCTTCGCCCGCATCTCCTCGGCGATGATCCGGTCGACCTGCTTCAGGTTCTCGCGGGAGAAGCGCTCCCTGGCTGCGGCCAGCCCTGGCCAGCACAGCAGCAAGCCCATCGCCAGGAGCATCATGGCTCTACGGCTCATTGATTCAGCCTTCCCCTCCGGCAAGTTCTACTGGCCCGTGCGGCACACCCGCTTGCGTTTTCCTGCAACTGAACCATCATGTATGGGCCAATAAAGCAAGCGCGCTGATTGTGCGCACGTAACTAAACATCACACTCCAGTACAGCGTACCGAAGCAAGTCTAACAGGATCAGGAGAGGACTTCATGTTCGCACGAAGGACTTTGATCTCGGCTGCGCCTGCACTGGCACTCGCTGGAACCGGCTTCCCGGCCAGCCATGCCGAGGCCGCCGGCCTTGCCGACCATCCGGCGCTGAAGGCCGCGCTGTTGCAGTTCCTCCAGTTGCCCGGCGGCACGGGCTATCAGATCGACGTCGGCGACCACGGCAGGATCTTCCGCACGTCCTACAAGGGCGGCACGGTCCGCTTCGTCGGCAGTGCGGTGAAGACCTTCATCCTGACGAAATTCCTCCAGGATGTGGAGGACGGCCGCCTCGACGAGAATGCCCTGCTCCCCGTCGACGACCGGGTGCGCTCGCTGAGCAGCCCGGTGCTTATCGGGATGAGCGGCGAGATGCCGGCCCGCATGGTGCTGGAGGCGATGATCGCCCACAGCGACAACACCGCCACCGACATCGCGATGGCGCAGGTGGAGCCGGACCGAGTCCGCGCGCTGATCCGTGCGATCGGCTTGCGCAACACGGTGGTCCCCGACTCCACCCGCCGGCTGTTCTCCTACCTGGCCGGCGCGCCGGCGGGTGTCGACAAGGGTTGGGCAGGCATGGAGGAGATCATGGCCGGGCGGCTATTCGGCGAGCCGCGCCCTGCGATCAACCCGGTCGAATCGATGCTGAGCACGCCGAACGACTTCGTCGCCTACTATACCCGGGCCCTCAAGGGCCGGTTCTTCCGCAGGCCGCAGACTCTCACCGAGTTCAAGCGAATCCAAGCGATGGCGGATGCGATCGCCCTGGTCGTCCCACCGGATCTGGCCGCCTATGCCAAGGGCGGCAGCATCGACTGGGGAGCGTTTCATGCGCTCTGCATCCCCGGCCAGATGATCCTGCCGCCACAGCGGCGCGGCCAGCCCAAGACGCCCGTGACCTTCTGCTTCGTGGTCAACTGGGAGGGCCCGGATTCGACCATCCCGACTGTCACCGCCGACTTCACCGCCGCAATTTCCAGGGTGCTCGCCGAGGTCGAGCGCAGGTTCGGATGATCGCCATGCCGGAACGGATCGAGCCCGCACAGGCGCCCGACCGACCGTTTATCAGCCCCACATCAGCAGCACTGATCCCATGCTGAGTCGCAAAAGCCGCCGGCTGTCCAGCGGCTAGGCGCTCCCATCAGTTCCCCACGCCAGAGCCACTTTCCCCGGTCGTGACACGGGTGGAACTCGGCCGGCTGCGGCTTCCAGTGGCCGACCTATGGAAATCCATGGAATTCCGTGGTTGTCCGTTGTCGCCACTGTTCTTCTTGCGGTTCCGTCCCGCTATGGCGAGTCGTCAGCACCTTCGGCCATCCCGGGAGCCGCCGCATGTCCATTTTCCACCGCCGTGCCCTCCTGGGCGGTCTGCCCGCGGCTGGCCTGCTGGTGGCATTGCCGGCCGCAGCGGAAGCCCGCCCGAATCTGCGCGCGGCCATTGCCCGCTTCGTCGCCCTGGAGGGCAGCAAGAGCTTTCGGATCGATGTCGGCGAGAACGGCCGGATCTTCCGCCAGTCCTACAAGGCGGTCCGGCCGATGTTCATCGGCAGTGCGGTCAAGACCTTCATCCTGACCCGCTACCTGCAGGAGGTCGAGCGCGGCAACCGCACGCTGGGGGAGTACTTCACGGTCGACGACCGGGTCCGCAGCCTGAGCAGCCCGGTGCTGGAGCACATGCATGGCCGGTTCCCCGCCCGCAGCGTGCTGGAGGCCATGATCACGCACAGCGACAACACCGCGACCGACATCGCGCTCAAGGCCGTGGGCGTCGAGACGGTGCGCGCCTTCCTGCGCGAGCACCGCTATGACTCCGTGCTGGTCCCGGGTTCGACCCGGGTCATGTTCTCCTACCTGGCCGGTGCCCCGGACGGCGTCGACAAGGGCTGGAAGGGCATGGAACAGATCATGGCCGACCGGCTCTTCGGCGAGCCCCGCCCGGCGATCAACCCGGTCCAGTCGATGATGGGGACGACCAACGACCTGGTGACCTACTACCAGCGCGCCCTGCGGGGCGACTATTTCGCCAGGCCCGACACCCTGACCGAGTTCCGCCGGATCCAGGCGATGGCCTCTGCCCTGGCGCCGACCGTTCCTGCCGGCGTGGCCGCCTACGGCAAGGGCGGCAGCGTCGACTGGGAGGGCTTCCACGCCTTCTGCCTGCCCGGCCAGATGGTGCTCGGCCGGGCAGGCGTCGCGCCTTTGCCCGTCACCTTCTGCTTCACCTACAACTGGAGCGGGCCGGAAGAGGGCGTGCCGGCCGCCTTCAGCGCTTATGTCGCCAGCGTGACGGCGATCCTGGCGCAGATCACCCGCCTGTTCGGCTGACGCCGGGGCCAAAGCTGCGCCAGGCGAACCGGCCGGCAACCAGACGACCCTTTCGCCGGGCGCCCCGAAGCGCTAGCGACGCCTCCGGTCTAGGAGGCGTCGACGATCGTGGTGGAAGGACAAGCGGGCCCGAC